>JALUFY010000384.1 GCA_027051995.1 Hyphomicrobiales bacterium | reverse complement strand
CATCATCCACCAGCACCACCGGGGCGACGGCGGGGGCCTGCTGCGCGGCGCTGAAAAAGGCCGGGGCGGCGCGGGTGGATGTGGCGGTTTTCGCTCTTGCGGGCAAAACGGATGCGCTTCATATATGATGCTCCGGCGGAGGATGTTTTCAGGCAAGGAACGCGGAATGCCAGAGGTTGTCGTTTATCTGACGAAGATGTGCCCCTATTGCCACGCGGCGAAGCGGCTGCTGAAGGACAAGGGGGTGAAGTTCACCGAGATTGATGTGACGTTCGATCCCGCCGGGCGCAGGGAGATGACGAAACGCGCCGGGGGGCGGCATACGGTGCCGCAGATTTTCATCGGGGAGACGCACATTGGCGGATACGACGACATGGCGGCGCTGGACGCGGCGGGCAGGCTGGACGGGCTTTTGAAGGGGGATGCCGATGGCTGACACCGCGACCGCGCTGCAATGCGCCTGCGTGCAAATGTGCTCGGGGCTGGACGTGGCGGCCAACGCGGAGCAGGCTTCGGGGCTGGCGCGCGAGGCGGCGGCGCTGGGGGCGCGCTACATCCTGACGCCGGAAAACACCGCCATCATGGACGAAGACAAGGCGCGGGTGCGCTCTCTTGTGGGGACGATGGAATCGGATGCCGCCGTGAAGGCGTTTTCGGAGCTGGCGGCGGAGCTTGGCGTTTTCCTGCATATCGGCTCGCTGGCCCTGCGCCCGGAGGACGAGGTGGACGGGCGGCTGGCCAACCGCTCCATTCTCTTCGGCCCCGATGGCGGGATTATCGCCTGGTATGACAAGATTCATCTTTTCGATGTAACCCTCGGGCAGGGCGAGAAGGACTATCGCGAATCGGCCGTCATCCGGCCCGGAGAGCGGGCGGTGATGGCAAGGGCGGCGGGCCTGCGCATCGGGATGTCCATCTGCTACGATCTGCGCTTTCCGGCGCTTTACAGGGCGCTGGCGCGGGCCGGGGCGCAGGTGCTGACGGTTCCGGCGGCCTTTACCGTGCCCACCGGGCAGGCGCACTGGCATGTCCTGTTGCGCGCCAGGGCCATCGAGAACGAGGCCTTCGTCATGGCGGCGGGCCAGAGCGGGCGGCACGAATCGGGCCGGGCCACCTATGGCCACAGCATGATCATCGCGCCCTGGGGCGATGTGCTGGCCGAGGCGGAGGACGACGGGCCGGGGGTGATCCTGGCCGCCATAGATGCTGAAAAAGTATCGGACATGCGCCGGCGCATTCCGGTGCTGGAGAACGAAAGGGATTTCAGGCCGCCTGTCTGATCCGGGCGCGCCGGAAGGATGAACGGGAATGATCCGTTATGATCTTGAATGCGGCGAGGGCCACGTCTTCGACGCATGGTTTTCCAGCTCTTCGGCCTTCGAGGAGCAGCGCGGGGCCGGGCTCGTGGCCTGTCCCGTCTGCGGCAGCGTGGATGTGCGCAAGCGGCTGATGAAACCGGCCATCCCGGCGAAGGGCAACAGGGCGGCGGGAAGCCCGGCGGAAGAGGCCGCGCCGGATGCGCCCGGCGGCACGGCGCTTTCCGGCAAGGCGAAAATGATGCGCCAGATGGCGCGCGAGGTGCATGCGCTGGTGCGCGAAAAGGCCGAATACGTGGGCGGCGCATTTGCCTCGGAGGCGCGCAGGCGTCACGCGGAGGGCGGCGGTAAGGCGGCCAGACCCATCTGGGGCGAGGCCAGCGCGGAAGAGGCCAGAAGCCTCAACGAAGAGGGGATAGAGGTCATGCCGCTGCCGCCCCTGCCGGATGAGAAGAACTGAGAAACCGGACCGCCGGGGCGGCGTCAGCCGTCTTTCGCGCTCTTGCCCCTTTGGGCCACCAGCATGTAGTTGACATCCATGTCGCGCGGGGCCTTGAGCCATTTGCCGGTGAGCGGATTGTAGGCCACGCCGGTTTCGTCCAGCACGGTCATGTCCGCCTCCTTCAGCCAGGCCCTGAGTTCGTCCGGGGTGATGAACTTCTCCCAGTGGTGGGTGCCTTTCGGCATCCAGCCGAGGATGTATTCGGCTCCGACGATGGCCAGGGCGAAGGACTTGAGGGTGCGGTTGAGGGTGGCGCAGAACATCAGCCCGCCGGGGCGCGCCAGGGACGCGCATGTGGCCACGAAGGCGCGCGGATCGGAGACGTGCTCGAGCACTTCCATGTTGAGCACGATGTCGAAGCTTTCGCCGTCTTCGGCGAGCGTTTCGGCGGCAATGGGGCGGAAATCGATGTCCAGCCCGGCTTCCCTTGCATGGAGGGAGGCGGTCTTGATGTTTTTCTCAGCCGGGTCGATGGCGGTGACCCGCGCGCCCATTTCCGCCAGCGGGCAGGAGATCAGCCCGCCGCCGCAGCCGATGTCGAGCACGGTGAGGCCCTCAAGCGGCTTTTCCGCCTTCGGATCGAGGCCGAAGGCGGCCGCGGCGTGTTCGCGGATGTAGCGCAGGCGCACCGGGTTGAAGGCGTGCAGAACGGCGAACTTGCCTTTCGGATCCCACCATTCGGCGGCCATGGCCGAGAACTTGGCGATTTCGGCTTCGTCGAGCGAGGGGGCTGTCTGCCGGGCGCTGGTCATGGGGTATCCGTCCGCTGAATGGAATGTCCGCTGGGCCTCTTGATAACGGGTCATGACGGTTGCGGCAAGCTGGCGCGCGGGCGGCGTATTGCAATGGCCGCGCGCGGCGGTGTATGAGTAGCGCGGTTTTTTCACGCGGGCCGCCCCCATGGCGGCGGCAATCATGGCAATGTTTCCAGGGAACGATGAGCCGATGAGCCGGCTGGTGATGAAATTCGGCGGCACGTCCGTGGCCGATCTGGAGAAGATCCGCAACGTGGCCGCGCATGTGCGGCGCGAGGTGGAGGCCGGGCATCAGGTCTCGGTGGTGGTCTCGGCCATGGCCGGCAAGACCAATGAGCTGGTGGGCTGGTGCGAGGAGGCCTGCGAGGATTACGACGCCGCCGAATATGACGCGGTGGTGGCCTCCGGCGAGCTGGTGACGGCGGGGCTTCTGGCCATGACGCTGCAAGGCATGGGCATCAAGGCGCGCTCATGGGCGGGCTGGCAGGCGCCGGTGAAGACCGACGGCGCGCATGGCCGGGCGCGCATCATGGACATCCCGCCGGAGAATCTGGCGGCGTTTCTGGACGATGGCGGGGTGAACGTCATCGCCGGTTTTCAGGGCATCGGGCCGGACGGGCGCGTGACCACCCTGGGGCGCGGCGGATCGGATACCTCGGCGGTGGCCGTGGCGGCGGCGCTGGGGGCGCGCTGCGACATCTACACCGATGTCGATGGCGTCTACACGACGGACCCGCGCATTGACTCGCGCGCCCGCAGACTGGAAAAAATCACCTACGAGGAAATGCTGGAGCTGGCCTCGCTGGGGGCGAAGGTGCTGCAGACGCGCTCGGTCGAGCTGGCGATGACATGGAAGGTGCCGCTGAGGGTGCGCTCCAGCTTCGATGCGCCGGATGCGCCGTCGCAGGTCACGGAAGACGGAAAAGGGCCCGGAACCCTTGTTTGCGAAGAGGACGAGATCGTGGAACAGCAGGTTGTCAGCGGAATTGCCTATTCACGGGACGAGGCCCAGGTGGCCATTCGCAAGGTGAAGGACAAGCCGGGCGTTTCGGCCTCCATCTTCGGGCCGCTGGCCGGGGCCGGCATCTCGGTGGACATGATCGTGCAGAACGTCTCCGCCGACGGGGAATTCGCCAATCTGACGTTCACCGTGCCGCGCGGCGATCTGAAGAAGGCGCTGAAGGCGCTGGAGGCGGAAAAGGACAATATCGGGTTCGAAGAGATCGCGTCTTCGTCATCGGTGGCCAAGGTGTCGGTGGTCGGCATCGGCATGCGCTCGCACGCCGGCGTGGCGGCGAAGATGTTTCAGGTGCTTTCGGAAAAGGGCATCAACATCGAGGCCATCACGACATCGGAGATCAAGGTCTCGGTGCTGATCGACGAGGCCTATACGGAGCTGGCGATCCGCGCCCTGCATTCGGCCTACGGGCTGGACGCGGAATGAAATCCGGGCGGGCGGGCGCTTTGTGAGTTGAAATAACGCCGCGATTGAGCTAGCAAACGGCAAAGGCCCGCCGCAGGGACAACCGGGGAGAAGAGGGACGAGATGGACATTCACGCGCACATCCGCCGCGCCATCGCCGCCATCGCCATGATTACGGTATGGCGAAAAGCCCCCGTCATGGAGGACGCCGGCTGATGCCCTTGCCCGCTTTTGGCCCGCGCGTCCTGCTCCGGCGATTGCGCGAGGTCATGGCGGAGCAGGAGACGGCGCAGAAGAAACTCGACAGGATCGCCGCCCTGGTCGCTTCCAACGTCGTCGCGGAAGTGTGCTCCATCTATGTGCTCGACGATGGCGACCATCTGGAGCTTTACGCCACAGAGGGGCTGAACCCGAAGGCCGTTCACCGCGTCAGGCTGAAGATCGGCGAGGGGCTGGTGGGCCTCATCGCGAAATCGGCGGAGGTGCTCAATCTTTCCGACGCCCAGGCGCATCCGGCCTTCCGCTATCTGCCGGAGACGGGTGAGGAGATCTATTCCTCCTTCCTTGGCGTGCCCATCCTGCGCGGCGGGCGCGTCACCGGCGTGCTGGTGGTGCAGAACCGCAAGCCCAGGCGCTATTCGGAGGAAGAGGAAGAAGCCCTGCAGACCACGGCCATGGTGCTGGCGGAGTTTCTGGCCTCGCCGGAGTTCCGCGCCGAGGCGGCCGAGCGCGGGGCGCGCAAGTCGCGGCGGCTGCATCTGCATGGCGAGGGGCTCAATCCCGGCGTGGCCATGGGCCATGTTGTCCTGCATCAGCCGCGCGTGGTGATCAGCAATTTCGTCGCCGACGACATCCCCGCCGAGGTGGCGCGGCTGAACGAGGCGCTGCGGACCCTGCGCGCCCAGGTGGACAAGCTGATCTCCACCACCGGGCTGGCGGCGCAGGGGGAGCATGCGGAGATCTTCGAGACGGTGCGCATGTTCGCCCATGACCGGGGCTGGGTGCGGCGCATCGAGGAGACCATCGGCCACGGGCTGTCGGCGGAGGCGGCGGTGGAGCGCGTGCAGTCCGACAACCGGGCGCGCATGCTGCGCCAGCCCGATCCCTACCTGCGCGAGCGCATGCATGATCTGGACGATCTGGCCAACCGCCTGCTGCGCATTCTCACCGGCCAGACGGGCACGGCGGCCGCCAGCAGGCTGCCGAAGGACGCCATCGTCGTGGCGCGCTCCATGGGCCCGGCGGAGCTTTTGGACTATGACCGCGCGCGGCTGCGCGGCGTGGTGCTGGAGGAAGCCGGGGCGGGCTCGCACGTGGCCATCGTGGCGCGCGCCCTGGAGATCCCGGCGGTGGGGCAGGCGGAATACATCACCGATCTGGTGGAGACGGGAGACGCCATCATTCTGGACGGGCGCTCAGGCGCCATCCATGTGCGGCCGAATGCCGAAATCCGCCAGGCCTACGCGGAGAAGGTGCGCCTTTACGCGCGCAGGCAGGCCCGTTTCGCGCGGCTGCGCGACAAGCCGGCGGTCACCAGGGACGGCATGCGGGTGTCGCTCAACATCAATGCCGGGCTGCTGGTCGATCTGCCGCATCTGGATGATTCGGGGGCCGACGGCATCGGCCTCTACCGCACCGAGCTGCAATTCATGATGACGCGCGCGCTGCCCCGGCGCGAGGAGCAGGAGCGCCATTACCGCGCCGTGCTGGAGGCGGCGCATGGCAGGCCGGTGGTGTTCCGCACCCTGGACGTGGGCTCGGACAAGGTGCTGCCCTATTTCGAGACGGAGCGGGAGGAAAACCCGGCCATGGGCTGGCGGGCCATCCGCATGGGGCTCGACCGCCCCGCCCTGCTCAAGGCGCAGGCGCGGGCGCTGCTCTCGGCGGCGCGCGGGCGGGTGCTCAACGTCATGTTCCCCATGGTGGCCGACGTGGAGGAGTTCATGGCGGCGCGCGACATCGTCACCGAACAGCTTTCCCTGATGCGCCAGATGGGCCTGAGAACGCCCAACCGGGTGAAGATCGGCGCGATGGTGGAGGTGCCCGCCCTCGTCTGGCAGATCGACGCGCTGTCGCGCTACGCGGACTTCCTCTCCGTGGGCTCCAATGACCTCTCGCAGTTCCTGTTCGCCGCCGACAGGGGGCACCCGCGCCTGGCGCACCGCTATGATCCGCTGCATCCGGCGATGGTGCGGCTGCTGGACATGGTGGCGCGCACCTGCCTCAACGACGGCACGCCGGTTTCATTGTGCGGCGAGATGGCGGGCAATCCGCTGGACGCCATGATCCTGCTGGGGCTGGGCTACACGTCGCTGTCCATGGCGCCGGCGGCGGTGGGGCCGGTGAAGGCCATGGTGCGCACACTGGACAGGGGCAAGCTGGCGCGGCTCATTCCGGGCTGGCTGGAAGCGGGCGAACCGCTGCGCGAGCGGGCGGCGCTGTTCGCGCGGGAAAACGGCGTCAAGCTCTATTCGCGCTAAAGCCCGAGGCTCATTGGCTGGGCGGGCCAGCGGCGCGGGGCCGCGATGATTCCGGCCAGAGCCCCCTTTGCGTTCATAAAGTGCTTACCATTTTCGTTCATATTTGTTCATGAGCATGCGGCGGGAGGCGCGTTTTCCCGGCCGCGCAACCTTCTGTCCGCCTATGCGGGGCGGGCCATATTCAGCAGGTTTACGGACATGAATATCCAGACGTCTTCCGCCGCCCATCAGGTTCATGCGCACTTCCGCCCCAAGCCGGACGGGGACAAGGATCCGGCGGGCGAGGCCGGGTGGTACATGCAGCGCGAGCGCGAGATGCGCGGCGTCTCCCTGGAGAAGGCGGGGCAGGACACCGGCATTCATCCGCATCATCTGGAAGCCATCGAGACGGGCAATCTGGCCGGACTGCCGGAGCGCGGGCAGGCGCTGAACATGATCGGCGCATACGCGCGCTATCTGGGCTTCGATCCGCAGCCGCTGATGGCCCATTTTGGCCGCCTGATTCCGAAAGACCCGAAGAATGGTATTTCCGCCAGGGCCTTTTCCTCGGCGAAGATCATCTCCTTTCCGCTCATCGAGCGGCTGAAATCCATGAGCTCCGGCGCGGGCGGGGCGGTGGCCTCGGTGCTGGCGGCTGTTCTGCTGTTCGGCGGCGCGGTCTACATGCTTTCGCCGTCAAACAAGGACGCAGGCTCCGGGCAGATCGTCGTGTCGGCCAGCGATGTTGACAAGACGGCGCATGATGAGGCGAAAGGCGTTCGCACGGTTTCTTCCATCTCGAAGGTCTCGGAGCGGGAGCTGGGCGATGATTCGCCCGCCGCGGGGGCCGACGGCATCGCGGCGCTGATCAAGCGCACCATTCCCGGCGTGGCCGGCGAGGCGGCGAAAAAGGCCATGACGCCGAAAGCGGGAGCGGCCAAGGTGATGATCGCGCCGCAATCCGCCGGAGTGGCGCCCGCGGGACGGGTGGAGGACAGGGTTGCCGTGCCGCAATCCGCCGGGGATCCGGCCGGTGACGGCTTCGTGCTGCGCGCCACCGACGACATCTGGGTGCGCATCGAAGACCGCGAGGGCAACACGCTCTATTCGGGCATGATGAAAAAGGGCGATACCTACACGGTGCCGCCGCAGGAGGGGCTGACCATCATCGCCCGCGACGGCGGCCTGCTGGAATGGATGCTGCACGGCAAGGTCATGGGCAAGCTGACCAAACCCGGCAAGGTGCTGGTGGGCGAGCCGCTCGATCCCGAAAAGCTGAAAAAACAGGCCGGATGAGGGCGGGCGCGCGCCACCCGGCGGGCGCGGTTTTCATTCGCGGCGAAATGCTCTAGAAGTCAGCGGGAGAACGGGGCCATCCGTTCTCCCGTTTTTTCGCCCGCACAGGAAGCATGACGCCCATGTCCATCGCCAATTCGGAAAAAATCGATCAGGTCTTCGCGCGTTTCGCGGATGTGGAAAAGGCCATGTCGGCGGGGCCCTCCGGCGAGGAATACGTGCGGCTGTCGAAGGAATACGC
>JALUFY010000383.1 GCA_027051995.1 Hyphomicrobiales bacterium | reverse complement strand
AATTCATCCCCCGGACGTGGTATCGTAAGCCTCTCTGTCCTATCTCCTTGTCTGACGGCGGGCCGCAGGGCCCGCGCGAATTTCCCCCCGAAGCAGACAAGGAGAACCCCTCCATGACAACCAGAAACTTCAACACGCCCAGGACAGGAAAGACCCGGCGCTCCCTCATGGCTCTGGCCATCGCCGGCATGCTTTCCGCGACGGCTCTGGGCACGGGCGTGACCGGCCTGGCCCTGCCGCCGGCCAGCGCCCAGGCCATGATGGCCGCGCCCGCGCAGGGCTTCGCCGATCTCGTCGAGAAGGTCATGCCCGCCGTGGTGTCGGTGGAAGTCACCTTCCAGCCGGCCGCCGGTCAGGATTCCCATGGCCTGATGAAAAAGCTCCCCGGCCTGGACAGCCTGCCTCCCGAATTCCGCAAGTTCTTCAAGGACTTTGGCGGGCAGCGCTTCGGCCTGCCCAGGCGCATGCCCCAGTTCCATCAGGGCAAGGCCGTCGGCTCCGGCTTTTTCATCTCCTCCGATGGCTACATCGTCACCAACAACCACGTCGTCAAGCATGCCTCGGAGGTCAAGATCAAGACCAATGACGGCAAGACCTGGAAGGCCCGGGTCATCGGCGCCGATCCCAAGACCGACCTGGCCCTGCTCAAGGTGATTGACGCCAACGGCAGGAAGTTCCCCGCCGTGGAGTTCGCCGAAAAGGATCCGCGCGTTGGCGACTGGGTTGTCGCCGTCGGCAATCCCTTCGGCTTCGGCGGCACCGTGACCACCGGCATCGTCTCCGCCCGCGGCCGCCAGATCGGCGCGGGCCCCTATGACGATTTCCTTCAGATCGACGCGCCCATCAACAAGGGCAACTCCGGCGGCCCGGCCTTCAACCTCAAGGGCAAGGTCGTGGGCGTCAACACCGCCATCTTCTCGCCCTCCGGCGGCTCGGTCGGCATCGGCTTCGCCATCCCCGCCTCGGTGGCCAGGGAGATCATCATGGATCTGAAGAGCAAGGGCCATGTGACGCGCGGCTGGCTGGGCGTGCAGATCCAGCAGGTCACGAAGGATATCGCCGAGAGCCTCGGCCTGGATGAGCCGCGCGGCGCCATCGTCGTCAAGCTCACGGACAAGTCCCCCGCCCGCGAGGCCGGCATCAGGACGGGCGACACCATCCTTCAGGTCAATGGCGAGAAGGTGAAGGACCCGCGCGACCTGGCCCGCAAGATCGCCCATGTCAAGCCCGGCGACGAGGCCCGTCTCACCATCCTGCGCGATGGCGAAAGAAAGACCATCACGGTGAAGATCGGCTCCATGCCGTCCGACAGGAAGATCGCCGAAGGCTTTGGCGAAAAGGACAAGGCCGCTCCGGCGTCCGCCTCGGCCATGGGGCTTGCGCTCAAGAGAGCCGATGATGGCCAGGGCGTGGCCATCGTCTCGGTCAAGCCGGGCTCCCAGGCGGCGAAGAAGAACCTGCGCCCCGGCGACATCATTCTCGAAGTGGCCGGCATCGAGGTCAATTCGCCCGAAGCCGTCAAGGCCGCCATCGGGAAGGCCGCCAAAAAGGGCAAGAAGTCGGTTCTCTTCCTCGTGCGCTCCGGCGAGGCCCAGCGCTTCGTCGCCCTGCCCATGAAGAAGAAGGCGGGCTGACAAGCTTCTTCATGATCCCCTCGTGAAGTCCCCGAAGGCCCGCCGGCGTCGGCACCGGCGGGCCTTCAATATGCTGTGGAAATACATTGTTAGGTTATGCGGGGATAAGCTAAATCGCTTTTAGAGTGGAAATGCGGGAGCAAGGCTATTAAGATGACCTTGGATACAGGAAAAACAGGGAACAGAAAACCGATGTTCGGTTCCAGCGCTTTTCGCAAAGGCGTTATTTACGGTCTGGCCGCCCCTCTGTTGATGTTTGCTCAGGGAGAGTCGCAAACATGCGCAGGCAGAAACAGGGCGAACAGGCGCCCTTCCACCGTGGATCGCGCATGGACAGGCGTGGGCCGCTACATGCAAGCAGCTGTCAGGAAAGAAAACCGTGACCGGACAGGAAAGGAAGCATCCGCCTCATCCGCCTGAAAAAAGGGATGAGTCTTCCGGTCTTCAAAAGCCTGCGGATGCGCGGGCTTCCGGGCGCGCGGAGGCATCCGGTCAGGAAGAAGCAAGCCTGGTCGTAAGGACGGCGGCCTATTCCGGGCCTCTCCCGCCTGCGTCCGAATTCGCGCGATATGAAAGCGTGCTGCCCGGCGCAGCGGATCGCATCCTCGCCATGGCCGAAAAGGAACAGGAATTCCAGATAGAACAGGCGCGGCGCGCTCTTGAGCATGAATGCCGCAATCGCGACAGAGGGCAGTGGTTCGGTTTCATTGGCCTGCTGGCCGTTCTGGGATGCGGGTTCGGCCTTGCCTGGCTTGGCGCATACAAGATTGCAGGCACACTTTTCGCCGTGGCCATAGGCGCGGTTCTCGCCGCCTTCATACTGGGAAGGGACGGCTGGCGCGCCAGGCAGGAGCCGGAAACAAAGGACGAAGAGGAAGAATAAAAGGCCCGCGCAAGACGCTTTCCGGCCCTGATCCATGTCTCTTTTGTAACTGGAAGTTATTGTTTCCCTTCCTATATTTCTTTCAAACGGTTCTGTTTCAACTCATCATGGAAACGCCATGCATCTGCTGATTATCGAAGATGACCGCGAGGCCGCCGGCTGGCTGGTCAAGGGGCTGAAGGAGGCCGGGCATGTCGCCGATCACGCCGCTGACGGCGAAGAGGGGCTGCAAATGGCTCGCGACGGCGACTATGACGTGCTCGTCGTTGACCGCATGATGCCGAAAATGGACGGCCTGACCGTCGTGCGCACCCTGCGCGAGGAAGGCGACACGACCCCGGCGCTGTTTCTCTCCGCCCTTGGCGATGTCGAGGCCCGCGTCGAGGGCCTGCGCGCTGGCGGCGACGACTACCTGGCCAAGCCCTACGCCTTCGCCGAGCTGCTGGCCCGCGTCGAGGGCCTGGGCCGCCGCAAGACGGCCGAGCCTGTGCGCACCCGCCTGAAGGTGGGTGATCTGGAGATGGATCTGCTCAAGCGCGAGGTTTCCCGCGCCGGAGAGAAGATCCTGCTTCAGCCGCGCGAGTTCAAGCTGCTGGAATATCTCATGCGCAACGCCGGCTCCGTCGTCACCCGCACCATGCTGCTGGAGAACGTCTGGGATTATCATTTCGATCCCCAGACAAACGTCATCGACGTGCATATCTCGCGCCTGCGCGGCAAGATCGACAAGGGCTTCGACACCCCGCTGCTGCACACCGTGCGCGGCGCCGGATACATGCTGAGAGCGGGCTGACTTGCCCCGCGCGCCCTGGACACTCCGCCTTCTGCGCACCTCCACCTTCCGTCTGGCGGCGGTCTATCTGGTGGTTTTCGCCCTCTCCGTGGGGGCGGTGCTGGGCTATGTCTACTGGCAGACCCTGAAGCTGCTCGACGAACAGGCCGAGGACACCATCGCGGCGGAGGTTCAGGGCATCGCCGAGCAATACGCCCTCAACGGCGCGCCCGGCGTCATGGCCGTCATCAAGTCGCGCTCCCGGCTCGATACCGGCGGCCTCTACCTGCTCACCACGCCGGTGGGCAAGCGCATGGCCGGCAACCTGCGCGCCCTGCCCACGGTGGCCCTGACCAAGCCCGGCTGGATCGAGTTCGCCTTCGGCGTCGAGACCCCCGGCGGCCTGATCAAGCACCGCGCCCGCGCCTATTACACCCGCCTGAAGGGCGGCTATCACCTCATCATCGGCCGCGACATCCAGCAGCTGCGCCAGTTCGGCCGCATCATCCGCAACACCCTCATCTGGGCCCTTGGACTGACCGGCCTTCTGGGCATTGGCGGCGGCCTGCTGCTGTCGCGCAATTTTCTCCGCCGCATCGAGGCCATCACCGCCACCGTGCGCTCCATCCGCGCCGGTAAGCTGGCCCGCCGCGTGCCCGTCGATGGCTCCGGCGACGAGCTCGACCGCCTCTCCCAGGCCCTCAACGACATGCTGGATCAGATCGAGCGGCTGATGAAGGGCATGCGCGAGGTCTCCTCCAACATCGCCCATGACCTGCGCACGCCGCTCAACCGCCTGCGCTCCCAGGCCGAGGACGCCCTGCGCTCTGGCAACCCCGAGGAACACCGCGCGGCGCTGGAAAAGACCATCGAGCGCGCCGACGAGCTGCTGAAGACCTTCAACGCCCTGCTTTTCATCGCCCGCGCCGAGGCCGGGCAGGCCGCCAGGGGCTTCGGCGAGGTGGACGCCGCCGCCGTGGCCCGCGACGTGGCCGAGCTTTATCAGCCCATCATCGAGGATGAAAACGGCGCCTTCTCCCTGCGCGCGCCGGACAAGGCCACCCTGGCCGCCGACCGCCAGCTGCTCGCCCAGGCCCTGGTCAACCTGCTCGACAACGCCGTGAAATACGGCCGCAAGGGTGATGCGCCCCCCGATATCGAAATGGCGGTGGAGGCGGACGAGCACGAAGTCCGCCTTATCGTCGCCGACCGCGGCCCCGGCATTCCGCCGGATCAGTCCGAACACGTCAAGGACCGCTTCGTGCGGCTCGACAAGTCTCGCAGCAGGCCCGGCTCCGGCCTTGGCCTGTCGCTGGTCGCCTCCATCGCCAGCCTGCACAAGGGCGAACTGAAGCTGGAGGACAACCGCCCCGGCCTGCGCGCCATCCTGAAACTGCCGCGCATGCGCGCCTGACGGCGCACCCGGAATGGGGATGGGCAAACGGACGATTTGCCGTTTTCACCGCCGCCGTTCCGCGCTAGTCTGCCTGTATGTCCGGCGTCATCCCCGCCACATATGACCCCTTGCCGCCGCCGCTGGACGCATCCCTGGCCGCCCGGGGGTTCGAGCGGCTCGGCGAGGCTTCCGCGCCCTTGGCCGCCATCGCCCGCGAGGATGAACAGGCCCGCAACCTCCTCTCAGGCGTCTTCGGCGCATCCCCCTATCTCGCCCGCGTCATCCATGCCGAGGCGGACTTCGCCGCCCGCTGTTTCCGCGAAAATCCGCATAGCCTTTTCGCCGCCCTGCTGGACGATGCCCGCGCCGCCGCCTGGGCAGGGGACGAGGAAGCCATCATGTCCGCCCTGCGCGTCACCAAACGCCGCGCCGCTCTTCTGCTGGCGATCGCCGATCTGGCGGGCTTCTGGCCGCTGGAGGACATCACGCTGCGTCTGACGCAACTGGCGGACGCCTCCGTTCAGGCCGCCATCGCCTTTCTGCTCCGGCAAGGGCGGGAGCAGGGCAAGCTCACCTCCTGCGATCCGGAAGAATGCGGCTACTTCGCTCTGGCCATGGGCAAGCAGGGCGCTTTCGAGCTCAACTATTCCTCCGACATCGATCTCATCATCCTCTTTGATGAAGAGCGCGCCCCGCTGGCCGGAGGCGTCGAGGCCGGCGTCTTCTTCGTGCGCATGACCCGCCAGCTGGTGAAAATCCTCTCCGAAATCACCGGCGAGGGTTATGTCTTCCGCACCGATCTGCGCCTGCGTCCCGATCCGGGCTCCACCCGCGCCGCCATCTCCACCGGCGCGGCCCTGACCTATTATCAGACCTTGGGCCAGAACTGGGAGCGCGCCGCCATGATCAAGGCCCGCCCGGCGGCTGGCGACATCGCGGCGGGAAAGGCCTTTCTCGCCCAGCTCGCCCCTTGGATATGGCGCAAGGCACTGGATTTCGCCGCCATCGCCGATGTCGCCTCCCTCAAGCGCCAGATTCACGCCGTCAAGGGCCACCGAAACATCGCCGTGGCCGGACACAACATCAAGCTGGGGCGCGGCGGCATCCGCGAGATCGAGTTTTTCGTCCAGACCCAGCAGCTTATCGCCGGCGGGCGCAATCCGGCCCTGCGCGGCCGCTCCACCCTGAAGATGCTCGATGTTCTGGCGCAAGAAGACTGGATCAGCCGGCAGGCGGCGGACGAACTGAAATCCGCATACCGTTTCCTGCGCACGCTGGAGCACCGCTTGCAGATGCTTGATGATCAGCAGACCCACACCCTGCCGGAGGATGACGAAGGCCTGGAGCGGCTCGCCCGTTTCGCCGGTTTTTCCTCCCGAGCCGCGCTGGCCAGGGCCCTGCGCGAACGGCTGGAGACGGTGCAGGGTCATTACAACGCCCTGTTTGAGGATGCCCCGCGCCTTGGCGGAGAGGCCGGGGCGCTGGTCTTCACCGGCGGCGAGGACGATCCGGAAACCCTGCGCACCCTGCGGGAGATGGGTTTTGCCCGCCCCGGCGAGGTCTCGGCGATGGTGCGCGGCTGGCATTACGGGCGCTACGCCGCCACCCGCGCCGCCTCGGCCCGCGAAAGGCTCACCGAAATCATCCCCGCCCTTCTCGCCGCCATCGCCCGCGCCGGAGAGCCGGACGCCACCCTGGCCGCCTTCGACCGATTTCTGGAAAGGCTGCCGTCGGGCCTGCAACTGTTTTCCCTGCTGCGCGCCAATCCCCATCTGCTCGATCTTCTGGTCATGCTGCTGGGCACGGCCCCCCTGCTGGCCCGGCAATTGTCGCGCCGCCCGCGCCTGTTCGACGCCGTGCTCGACGCGGATTTCTTCGCCCCCCTGCCGGAGAGATCAGGCTATGAGGCGCTGGCGCGCGCGGCCATCCCCGGCGGCCTCCCGGTGGAAGAGGCGCTGGACGCCGCCCGTGTCTTCGCTTCCGAACAGAAGTTCCGCATCGGCGTGCGTCTCATCTCCGAGACGATCGGCCCGCGGGAGGCTTCCGCCGCCTATACGGCCCTGGCCGAAACTATGATCGCGCACATGCTCGATCTGGCGTCCGGGCAGGTGCGCGCCGCCCATGGCGCATTCCCCGGCGCGCGCTTGGCCGTCATCGCCATGGGCAAGCTGGGCGGGGCGGAAATGACCGCCACTTCCGATCTTGATCTCATCCTCGTTCATGACTTCGATGAAAGCGCGGAGCAATCCGATGGCCGCCGCCCGCTGGGCGCGGGGCAATATTTCACTCGCCTCGCCCAGCGTTTCATCACCGCCCTGTCCGCGCCCACCGCCGAGGGCGTGCTCTACGAAGTGGACATGCGCCTGCGCCCCTCCGGCTCGCAGGGCCCGGTGGCCACCCATATCGAAAGTTTCCGCCGCTATCACGAGGAAAGCGCCTGGACATGGGAGCATCTGGCCCTTACCCGCGCCCGCGTCATCGCCGGGGACGCGGATTTGCGCGGCGAAATCGAAGCCGTCATTAAAGACAGCCTGACCCGCCCGCGCGATGACGCCGCTTTGCGCGCCGATGTGCTGGACATGCGCCGCCGCATCCTCGCCGCCAAGCCGCCCGCCTCGCTGTGGGATGTCAAGCTGGCGCGCGGCGGGCTGGTGGACGCCGAGTTCGTCACCCAGACCCTGCAATTGCTCCATGCCCATGAGGCCCCCGCCATCCTGCGCCAGAACACCCAAGCGGCCCTGCATGCCCTGACCGGGGCCGGTTTCCTGAGCGGGGCGGACATTCAAAGGCTCGCCTCCGCCCATGCCCTGTTCCATCACGTCAGCCACATCCTGCGCCTGTGCGTGGCCGAGGGCTTCGCTGGCGATGGCGCGCCCGAGGGGCTGCAACGCCTGCTGGCCAACGCCGCCGCCGCCCCGGACCTGCCCTCCGCCGCCGCCCGCCTCAAGGAGGCGCAAATGGAAACCGCCGCGCTGTTCGAAAAGACAATCGGCGAGGTCTGATCCTGACCGGCTGTGCCCCCCGAGAAAGCAATCTCTAGCCATTGCCGGGCCTTGTCCCGGCAATCCAGAGCCACGAACGCCGGAGCAGGTGGCGTGCTTCTTGCCTTCAGGCGGCTCCTTTTCATGCCGCCCTGGATGACCGGCACGAGGCCGGTCATGACGGAGAGAGATGGAAGAAACTGGCGTAACCCTGAAGGGTTTTGCGCTGCTGTGCTCTGCCCCTTACCCCTCCAGCGGCAGGGTGATGGTCACCGTGGTGCCTTCGCCTTCGGTGCTGGCGATGTGCAATGTTCCGCCATGCATCTCCACCA
>JALUFY010000382.1 GCA_027051995.1 Hyphomicrobiales bacterium | reverse complement strand
CGGGCTGGCCGGATCGGAGGCGGCCTGGCAGGCGGCGCGGGGCGGGTGCGCCGTTGTGCTGCACGAGATGCGGCCCGGGCGCGGGACCCAGGCGCATACAACGGGGGCGCTTGGCGAGCTTGTGTGCTCCAATTCGCTGCGCTCCGATGATGCGCGCAACAACGCCGTGGGGCTGCTGCACGAGGAGATGCGCAGGGCCGGATCGCTGATCATGGCGGCGGCGGACGCCCATCGCCTGCCGGCCGGCGGGGCGCTGGCGGTGGACAGGGAGGGCTTCTCGGCGGAGATCACCCGGCGGCTGGAAGAGCATCCGCGCATCACCATCGCGCGGGAGGAGATCACCGCCCTGCCCGGCCCCGAGCGGGGCAATGTCATCGTGGCCAGCGGGCCTTTGACCTCCGCGGCCCTGGCCGAATCCATCCGCGCGGCGACGGGCGAAGAGGGGCTGTCCTTCTTCGACGCCATCGCGCCCATCGTCTATTTCGACTCCATTAACATGGACGTGTGCTGGCGGCAGTCGCGCTATGACAAGGGCACGGCGGATTACATCAACTGCCCGATGAACAAGGCGCAGTACGAGGCCTTCGTGCGCGCCCTCATCGAGGGCGAGAAGGTGGAATTCCGCGACTGGGAGAAGAATACGCCCTATTTCGACGGCTGTCTGCCCATCGAAGTGATGGCCGGGCGCGGGCCGGAGACGCTGCGGCATGGGCCGATGAAGCCGCGCGGGCTGACCAACGCGCACAGGCCCGGAGAGAAGCCCTGGGCCGTGGTGCAGCTGCGGCAGGACAACGCGCTGGGCACGCTCTACAACATGGTGGGCTTTCAGACCAAACTGACCTGGGGCGCGCAGAAGCGCATTTTCCGCACCATTCCGGGGCTGGAGAACGCGCGCTTCGCCCGGCTCGGCGGGCTGCACCGCAACACCTTTCTCAACTCGCCGCTGCTGCTGGATGAGGAACTGCGGCTGAAATCCGCGCCGCATCTGCGCTTCGCCGGGCAGATGACGGGGGTGGAAGGCTATGTGGAAAGCGCCGCCAGCGGGCTGATCGCCGGGCGCGCGGCGGCGGCCCGGGCGCTGGGGCGAGCGTTCGCCGCGCCGCCGGCCACGACGGCGCACGGGGCGCTGATCCGCCATGTGACGGGCGGGCACATGCTGGAGGCCGGGCTGAAGAGCTTTCAGCCGATGAACATCAACTTCGGCCTCTTCCCGCCGGTGGCGACGCCCACGATCGGGCCGGACGGCACGCGGCTGAAGGGCAAGCAGAAGACCCTGGCGCGGCGCGCGGCGCTCTCGGAGCGGGCATTGGCGGATTTCGATGAATGGCTCAGGGGCGGCGGACAAGCAGGCGGCTGAGCAGATAAAGCTGCCTGCGGGGCTGAGGCAAACGCGGCGTGCTGCGGGTGATGCCGCGGGCGTCCTTACGGATCGCTTTCAGCCAGCGGCGGGAGAGTGAAAAGGGCAGAAGGGCCGGGCTCCAGGATGGGCGGGCGGCATCCATCAGCGCCGCCGCGCTCCTGATGATGCGCCGGGCAGCCTCTTCATCGGCGATCAGCGGCAGGCCGGACTTGCGCGCGAAGGCGGCGCGGCGCAGCAGGAAGACCAGACCGTGGGCGGCGGCGAAATCCTTATCCGCCCGCCCGGCCAGCGCCGTCATGAGGGGACTGAAGGCCGCCCCGCCCCATGACCGCGCCTCTTCCGCTCCGGCGAATGGCGCGCCATGCAGGCGCTCCGCCGCATCGAGGAATTCCGTCAGCGGCTCCCTGTCCCGCTCATCAAGCAGCATGAGGGCGGGATGGCCCTCGCCCCCGTCCAGAGCATCGCGCCACCATTGCAGACGGATCATGGCCAAGGCCGGTTCCGTGGCGCTCCAGGGCAGGCGCAGGGCATCCGCCGCGATGGCCCATATGGCGAAAAGGCGCGGCTGGGCGTCATGGGGAGCGAGCAGCGTGGCCAGATAGGCGTCGCGATCCTGTTCGCGGACGAATTCGCGGCAATAACGGAACGCGGCCTTCCGGCGCGCGGGATCCCCTGCCCGGTTCATCACTCCACCGGCAGCAGGAAGGTGGCGGGAATGCGCGCCTCGTCCACGCAGACGTTGTATGTGCGTACCGCCGCGCCGGTGGTCATGCACTCCAGGGAGAGTCCGGCCAGCACGGAAGCCTGCATCAGCCAGTGCGGCGGTACGCACATACAA
>JALUFY010000381.1 GCA_027051995.1 Hyphomicrobiales bacterium | reverse complement strand
CCTTCTTGAGCACCGGGCGCAGGCCCGGCTCGAAGTTGACCAGGGCGCGGGCCAGGCCGTGGCGGATGGCGCCGGCCTGACCGGAGAGCCCGCCGCCGGAGACGGTGCAGATCACGTCATACTGATCCTTGCGGTCGGCCGCCTCGATGGGCTGGCGCAGGATCATCTGAAGCGCCGGGCGGGCGAAATACTTCTCCAGCTCGCGGCCATTGATGATGATCCGGCCCGGGCCGGGCTTGATCCAGACGCGGGCCACGGCGTCCTTGCGCTTGCCGGTGGCGTAGGCGCGGCCATGCTCGTCGATCCTGGGCTCGGGCAGCGCGGCCTCCTCCGTCACGCCCATGGCCTCGCCCAGGTTTTCCAGTTCGATGTGTTCCTCGGCCATCAGTCAGCCCTCCTCGTGTTCTTGGCGTTCATCGCCTTGACATCCAGAACCTCGGGATTCTGGGCTTCATGCGGATGCTCCGGGCCGGCATAGAGGCGCAGGTTCTTCATCTGCCTGCGCGACAGCGGGCCGCCGGGCAGCATGCGCTTGACGGCCAGCTCAAGAGCGCGCGCGGGGCGCTTGCCGCCGAGCATCTTCTCCGCCGTGCGCTCCTTGATGCCGCCGGGGTGGCCGGTGTGCCAGTAATACTTCTTGTCCTTCAGCTTGTTGCCGGTGAGGACGACCTTGTCCGCGTTGACGACGATGATGTTGTCGCCGCAATCAACGTGGGGGGTGTAGCCGGGCTTGTGCTTGCCGCGCAGGCGGGTGGCGATGATGCTCGCCAGCCGGCCCAGGACAACGCCTTCGGCGTCGATCAGCACCCACTTCTTTTCAATCTCGCCGGGTTTGGCGGAATAGGTTTTCATCGGGGTTCCTCTGGGAATTTCCAGTTGATTTCAAAAACACGCGGCCCGCCGCTGTTGCATGCAACATGGCGGGCTGGCTGCGCTGGGCATGCTTCATAGCCGCGCGGGCCGCCCCGGTCAATAGAAAATCGCCATCTTCGAGAAAAAAGCACTATTTTCCGGGGTCTTATGATAACGGTATCATGATACCATATCCCGATACTCCTTCCCTCTCGCCGCGCTCGCCGGGATATGACTTGTCGCGGCGCGCGGGTGTGGATTAAACTGCAAGGAGCGGTTCACCACGAGCGGGACAATGAAACATTGCGCGGACATGGCCGTGAACTCGAAGCGCGCGGTGCTGCCTTTCCTGGGCGCGGCGGCGGGGATCGTCATGTTCGCCGCCTGCTCTTTCGCGGCCCCGGCGCCGGACAAGGATCAGGACCGCATCGGCGCACCGGCAACGCCCGCCCCGGCGGGCCCTCTGCTGAAGGGCGCGCCCGATCTGCTGTCGCCGGAGGGCGCGCCGCCGCCGGGCGAAGACGGGGCGGGTGCGCCCGCGCCGTCCTATGATGATCTCATCGAGGATGTGCCGGATGTCGAGGCCGTCGAGCTGAAGCCGGACATGGCGCGCAAGGCGCTGGACGCCTTCGCGGCCATTCACGGCAAGTATGACGACAAGGGCATCGAGAATTACGCCACCTTGCAGGAATTCGCCGACAAGACCGAAGCGGGCAAGCAGATGCAGGAGGAAATCCGCAAATTCGGCTTCAGGAACGTGGCGGAATGGAACCGCGTCATCATGAACATCGGTTTCGCCTATTCCTCCATACTCGAAGGCTCCGACGAGACCATCGCCCGGCAGATCCGCGATGTCGAAACCAACACGCGCATGGAGCCGGGCAAGCGGGCGCGCCTTCTGAAAAATCTGCGGGCGCTCATACCTTCGGCCAACAACCGCGAAATCGTCAAGACACTGATGGCCGATCCGGCCTACAAGGACAAACTCGGCCTGCTGGACGAAGAGGAATAGGCGGCTTGGACGGAAAACCGACTGCATGGCGGAGACTTGTCCGGGCCTTTATCCAAGGAGAATTGTCACGTGACGGATCAAGACCGTGCGCCGCTGGTGCGCGCCGGAATGGTGGAAGACGGTATCGCCAGGCTGACGCTGAACAATCCGCGCGCCTTCAACGCCCTGAGTCTTGCGATGATCAGGGAGCTGCACGCCGCCCTGCGGGCCGCATACGCCAGCAGGGAGGCGCGCGTCATCATCATCGCCGCCGAGGGGCGCGGATATTGCGGCGGGCATGACCTGAAGGAGCTGCACGCGCACCGCGCCGACGATGACGGCGGGCGCGCCTTCTTCATCAAGCTGTTC
>JALUFY010000380.1 GCA_027051995.1 Hyphomicrobiales bacterium | reverse complement strand
CGCCAGCCGCCCCATGACGGCCTGCAAATCCGACAGCGCCGCCTCCAGCCGCTCGCAGGCGTCGTAGAGCGCCTCGCTCATGGGCAGGCAATCGGCCTCGATTTCATTGCCGCCGCGCCGCGCCGGAGCGCGCGCCAGCACATGCGCCCGCGCCTCGGCCAGAAAGGCCTCCGCCGGGCCCAGCGCCCCGCCCTGGGCGATGCGCGCCCGCCATCCGGCGGCGGGCAGGCAGGCCGCTTCCGCCTCCACCGCCTTCAGCAGGCCTGCCCCGCCGCTTTCGCCCTCCAGCAGACCGGCCAGCCGCTCGCGCAGCCCCCGCCCCCTGCGGCGGCTTTCCTCCGGCCCGCGTATCCAGCGGCGCAATTCGGCCGTCTCCATGCCGGTGAGGTGGCCGGAAAAGGCCGAATCGGCGGCGTCGAACAGATGATGGCCCTCGTCGAAGATCAACCGGGAAAATTCACCGGATGCTTCCGCCTCGCGCGGCGCGGTCTCGCCCAGCATCATCCCGGCTGCGGCCTGGGTGAGCACCACGGCGTGATTGGCGATGACGATGCTCGCCGTGGCGGCGCGCACCCGCGCCTTCTCGATGAAGCACTTGCGGAAATGCGGGCAGGCGGCATAGGCGCATTCGCCGCGCCGGTCGGTCAGCCCCAGCGACATGGGCGAGATCTGCCCGCCGCCGGGCTGCTCCACCAGCAGGCCCATGAGCCAGGCGGGAAAATCGCCGCCCACCATGTCGCCATCCGCCGAGGCCAGCGCCCAGCGGGCGGTCAGCGCCGCCAGGGCCGCGCCCTTCGGCGTGCTGGCCGAAAAGGAGGCGAACTTGTCCTGGGCGTTGAGCAGGCACATGTAATTCTCCCGCCCCTTGCGCACCGCCACCCGGCGGCGATGCGGCGCCGCTTCCGGCCAGATGCGCCGGGTCTCGCCGCGCAACTGCCGTTGCAGGTTTTTCGTATAGGTGGAAATCCACACCGCCCCGGCGTTCCTTTCCGCCCACAGGGCCGCCGGGGCCAGATAGCCCAGCGTCTTGCCAAGGCCCGTTCCGGCCTCGGCCAGCAGGATGTTGTTTTCCGTCTCCGAGGGGCGCGGCGCGAAGGCCCGCGCAACTTCCGCCGCGTAGTCCATTTGCGCCCGGCGCGCCTCCGCCTTTTCCCCCAGCGCGCGGCGCAGCAGCGCCTTGGCCTCTTCCGGCTCGACGGGCCGGGAGCCCGGCGGGGACTGCGGGCCGGGGTCTTCCCATTCGGGCAGCTTGTCCCACACCTCCAGCCCGGTGCGCTGATATCCCTTCGGCTTCAGTCCGCGCCCGGTCTCCAGCGCCTTCAGCACCAGCCCCGCCCAGGGCCATTTCGCCCCCTGCAGAAAGACCGCCAGCTCCAGCGCCTGCACCGGCTGGACGAAGTCCTTGTCCGCCACATGGGCCAGCAGCCGCGCGGCGATGGCGCGCAGGCCCTCCGGCCCCTCGAAGCCTTCCGTCATGCCAAGGGCCGCCGCGAAGGCCTCCGGCAGCGGCGGGGCCAGCGAGGCGGGCAGGACGAAGGCGAACAGCTCGGCGATGTCGAAATGCCGCGTCATGGCCGCGGCCCCCGCGCCCTTGCGCCCGGCGGCCAGCGCCAGCCGTCCCGTCAGATGCGCGGCGTGACAGACCACATGCGGCCGCTCCGCCAGATGCAGCAGGGCGGCGGAGGCGGCGAGGTCCTCCCTCTCCCCACCGGGGGTATGGGCCAGCCCCCGGGTTCCGGCTATCCTCATCGCCGGAATGGCCGCCAGCGCCGCCGCGAAGGAGGCGCACAGGCCGGATATGCCGCCGTCTTGCGTCATCGGGCCAATATAAGCCCTTCCGCCGCCCGCGCAATCGCCTCCGGCGCTTGATATTTGCCGCGCCCGCGCCTAGAGCATTGCCAGCAAGTTCACGATTTTCCGAGGACAGATACTCATGACGGTTGATTCCGCCCTGCGCGAAGAGGCGCAAAAGTCCAAGGCCTGGCCGTTTCAGGAGGCGCGCAAGATCGTCAAGCGCCTGGAGAGCCAGAAAGACCGCCCGGCGGACAAGCCCGTGCTGTTCGAGACCGGCTATGGCCCCTCCGGCCTGCCGCACATCGGCACCTTCGGCGAAATCGCCCGCACCCAGTATGTGCGCCACGCGCTGGAGACGCTGACGGACGTCAGGACACGCCTGATCTGCTTCTCCGACGACATGGACGCCCTGCGCAAGGTGCCGGGCAACGTCCCCAACGCCCATGTGCTGGAGGCCAATCTGGGCAAGCCGCTGACGCGGGTGCCCGATCCTTTCGGCACCCACGAGAGTTTCGGCGCGCACAACAACGCCCGCCTTCAGGCCTTTCTCGACCGCTTCGGGTTCGATTACGAATTCGCCTCCTCCACCGGCTATTACACCTCCGGGCGCTTCGACGCCGCGCTCCTGCGCATGCTGGAGAAGTTCGATGATGTGATGAACATCATGCTGCCCACCCTGCGCGAGGAGCGCCGCAGGACCTATTCGCCCTTCCTGCCCATTCACCCCGAAACAGGCATCGTCATGCAGGTGCCGGTGGAAGAGGTGAAGCTGGACGCCGGAACCATCGTCTGGCGCGACCCGGAGACGGGAAAGGCCTTCGAGACGCCGGTCACCGGAGGCCATTGCAAGCTGCAATGGAAGCCCGACTGGGCCATGCGCTGGCACGCCCTGGGGGTGGATTACGAAATGTCGGGCAAGGATCTCATTGATTCGGTCAAGGTGGGGCAGAAGATATGCCGCGTGCTCGGCTCGCGCCCGCCGGAGAGCTTCATCTACGAGCTGTTCCTCGACGACAAGGGCGGCAAGATCTCGAAATCGAAGGGCAACGGCCTGACCATCGAGGAATGGCTGCGCTACGGCTCGCCCGAATCCCTGTCGCTGTTCATGTTCAACAAGCCGCGCGAGGCCCGCAGGCTCTATTTCGACGTCATCCCCCGCCACATGGACGACTATTACGCCCACGTTGCCAAATACCCGGAGCAGGACGCAAGGCAGCGGCTGTCCAATCCCGCCTGGCACATCCACAAGGGCAATGTGCCGGCCATCGGCATGCCCATCACCTTCGCCCTGCTGCTCAATCTGGTGTCCGCCTCGCACGCCCAGGACAAGGACATCCTGTGGGGCTTCATCCGCCGCTACGCGCCGGGCGCTTCGCCAGAAACCCATCCGGAAGTGGACCGCATGGCGGGCTTCGCCATCAACTACTACGAGGATTTCGTCAAGCCCACGATAAGCCATCGCGCCCCGGACGAAACCGAGCGCGCGGCGCTGCGCGAGCTGGAGGAGAAACTGGCGGAGCTGCCCGCGGACGCCTCGGCCCAGGACATCCAGAACGCCGTCTATGAAGTGGGCAAGGCGCACGCGTTCGAAAACCTGCGTGACTGGTTCAGGGCGCTCTACGAAGTGCTGCTGGGCCAGCCCCAGGGGCCGCGCTTCGGCTCCTTCGCGGCGCTTTACGGCTTGGAGGAAACGCGCCGGCTGATCCGCTCCGCCCTGGCGGGCGAACTGGCCTGATCCTTTCCCACGGCCCCTTCCCGCCCCGCCGCTCCGGCGCGGAGCCGCGCGTCATCTCATCGCCGGGAGGCAGTCACTCTTCGTCCTCTTCGGGCTCCTTGCCCGCGCCGTGGAAGCTGTAGCGCATGACCAGCCGCTTCATGGTCAGCCCCTGAACGATGATGGAAAAGACCACCACGGCGTAGGTGGCCATGAGGATGGCCGGCTTGTAGGCGTTGCCGGGCAGCGACAGCGCCAGGGCCACGGAGATGCCGCCGCGCAGGCCGCCCCATGTGAGCACGGCGATGGTGCCTTCCTCGAACTTGTCGCGCACCCGCAGCAGGTTGATGGGAATGGCCACCGAGACGAGCCGCGCGAAAAGCACCAGCGGAATGGCGAAAAAGGCCAGCGGCAGGTTGACCGTGTTCCAGGTGATGCCCAGCACCTCCAGCCCGATGAGCAGAAACAGCACCGAGTTGAGAATTTCGTCGAGCAGCGTCCAGAACTCGAAGACATGGCGGCGGGTGTTGCGGCTCATGGCGAAGCGCGCCCCGTGATTGCCGATCAGCAGCCCGGCCACCACCATGGCGATGGGCCCCGAGATATGCAGCCGCATGGCCAGCGCGTAGGCGCCGAAGACCAGCGCCAGGGTGATCAGCACCTCGATGTTGTGCTCGTCGATGCGCTTCATCATGGCGTAGGCCAGAAGGCCCGCCAGCAGGCCCAGAACGGCCCCGCCCAGCGCCTCGCCGGCGAACAGCTTGAGGATCATCAGCACGCCGACATGCTCCCCGCCGTGGCCGCCCGCCGCCGCTCCCGCATGATGCGCCGCCTGGCCCGCGCCGTCCATCAGGCCGGGATCGGCCGACATGGCGATGGCCAGCATGACGGTGAAGACGACCACGCCGACGCCGTCGTTGAACAGCGATTCGCCGGCGATCTTGGCGCGCAGCAGGCGCGGGATGCGGATGGTCTTGATGAGCCCCAGCACGGCCACTGGATCGGTGGGCGAGATCAGCGCCCCGAACACCAGCGCCCAGACGAAGGGCATGCGCGGGCAGAACCAGCGGCCGAAGTAATAGACGCCAATGGCGGTGACGAAGGTGGAGACAAGCACTCCAAGGGTGGCCATCAGGCCAATGGCCCACTTGCGCTCGGCCAGTTCGGCGAAGTTCACATGCACCGCCCCGGCGAACAAAAGCAGCGCCAGCATGCCGTTCATCAGCGCGTTGGCGAAATCCACCTTGCGCAGGGCGGCGCTGACGGCGCGCGAGATGCCAAGGCCGGGCCAGAGCACATCGGCCAGCACGATGACCGCCGAGGCCAGCAGCGCCATGATGACGAGCCCGATGGTGTGCGGCAGTTTCCACGTGATGTGATTGAGAAAGCCGAACAGCGCCGAGAGCGTCAGCAGCAGGGCGGAGATTTCGAAAAACGTCATGAAAGGCTTTTTAGCCCGCCGGGATGATTCGCGCCAGTGGGCGGCGCGGGCCGGTGAAAAGCCGCGCACCCTTGCTGATTAAAAAATAGGCATTTATGCATAAACGCATAAAATTTAAGCACGCATTTTGCGCCGGATTTTATACGGAAAATGATTTTTCCCTTGTTTGTCAATGGGTTGTAATTTCTTAACCACTTTGGCACGGCCCTTGTAATGGACTCCGCCAGACTTCCGCGGGCGCTATGCCGCGGGAGAGGGACAAACGGGAGACAGTCAATGAAATACATTATCGCAGTCATCAAGCCGCACCGGCTGGAGCACGTGCGCGAGGCGCTCGCCGCTCTCGGCATCGAGGGCATGACGGTGTCCGAGGTCAAGGGCCACGGCCGCCAGAAGGGCCACACGGAGGTCTATCGCGGCGCCGAATACGTGGTCAATTTCCTGCCCAAGGTGAAGATCGAGGTCGCGGTCACCGAAGACATGATGGACAAGGCGCTGGAGGCCATTCAGCAGGCCGCCAAGACCGGCCAGATCGGCGACGGCAAGATCTTCGTCCTGCCCATCGAAAAAACCATCCGCGTGCGCACCGGCGAGACCGACGCGGACGCGCTGTAAATCCGGACAATTCACGCGGCCTTGAGGATTTCAGGCCGCGAAGGGATGCAAAGAGGAGTAAAGAGGATGTCCTTGAAGAACTGGAAGACATACGCGGGAGCCTTCGCGGCCTCCTGCCTGCTGCTCGCCGAGCCGGCGCTGGCGGCGGACAAGCTCGATACCGGCAACACCGCCTGGATGCTCACCTCCACCGCCCTGGTGCTGATGATGACCATTCCGGGCCTGGCGCTGTTCTATGGCGGCATGGTGCGGCGCAAGAACGTGCTGGCCACCATGGCGCAGAGCTTCGCCATCACCGCCCTGATCACCGTGCTGTGGATGATCGCGGGCTATTCCATCGCCTTTGGCGACGGCGGCGCGGGCCAGTCCTTCTGGGGCGGGCTGTCCAACGCCTTCCTGGTCAACATGGGCAAGGACACGCTGAACGGAAGCATTCCGGATTCGGTCTTCATGACCTTCCAGATGACCTTCGCCATCATCACCCCGGCGCTGATCACCGGCGCCTTCGCCGAGCGCATGAAGTTCTCCTCCATGCTGGTCTTCATGGGCCTGTGGGTGCTCATCGTCTATGCGCCCATCTGCCACTGGGTGTGGGGCGGCGGCTTCCTGGGCGGCCTGGGCGTGCTTGATTTCGCCGGCGGCACCGTGGTGCACATCAACGCCGGCGTGGCCGGTCTCGTGGCCGCCCTCGTGCTGGGCAAGCGCGTCGGCTTCGGCAAGGAGAACATGGCCCCGCACAATCTGGTGCTGTCGGTCATCGGCGCTTCGCTGCTGTGGGTCGGCTGGTTCGGCTTCAACGCCGGTTCCGCCGTCGCCGCCGACAATTCCGCCGGCATGGCCATGGCGGTGACGCAGATCGCCACCGCCGCCGCCGCCCTGTCCTGGATGTTCGCCGAGTGGATGGTGCACCGCAAGCCCTCCGTGCTGGGCATGATCTCCGGCGCGGTGGCCGGCCTTGTGGCCATCACCCCGGCTTCCGGCTTCGTCGATCCCACCGGGGCGCTGATCCTCGGCCTGATCGCCGGCGTGGTCTGCTTCTGGGGCGCCACCGGCCTGAAGAACGCCCTGGGCTATGACGACAGCCTGGACGCCTTCGGCGTGCATGGCGTGGGCGGCATCGTCGGCGCGCTGCTCACCGGCGTCTTCGCCCGCAAGGCCATCGGCGGCACCGCCGGCCTCATCGAGGGCAACGCCATGCAGGTGTGGGTGCAGTTCGAGGGCATCATCGCCACCATCGTCTACTGCGCCATCGTCACCTTCATCCTTCTGAAGGTCATCGACATGATCATGGGCCTGCGTGTCAGCGAGGCCGACGAGATCGAGGGTCTGGACTTCACCCTGCATGGTGAAACCATCCACGACTGATCCGCGAACGCATGACCGCGTGCCTTGCGAGAGGGGCGCGAAAGACCCGCGGGGGAGAAATCCTCCGCGGGTTTTGCGTCGCGGCGGGTCAAAAGCGCCGATGGTTTACGATAGCTTAACCGGCGTCGCGCAAGATGGCGCAAAAGGCGCGCCCGCGCGACGGGCCGCGCCGCGAAGCCTGTTCAGATCCACAGGGGGTTCAGCCGGTCCGCCATGAGTCAGCAACACAACCTGGAAACAGACGACAGCGCCATCCCGGCCGCCCTGCGCCGTTTCGTGGCCATGCGGCTCATGGAGCTCTCCGGCGTTCTGCTGCTGGCCGCCGCCGGGCTTCTGGCCCTGTCGCTGGCCACCTGGTCGGCGCTTGATCCGTCGCTCAACCGGGCGCTGGACGGGCCGGTGCGCAACTGGCTGGGCTGGCCGGGGGCCATCGTCTCCGACGAGCTGATGAGCCAGCTCGGCCTGGCGGTCATCGCCGCCGTGGCCGTGCCCGTGGCCTGGGCCGGGCGGCTGATGTCGCATGCGCCCTTCTCGCGGCCATTGCGCCGCATCGGCTGGTGGCTGGGCCTGATGCTGGCGGGGGCGGCCTTCGCCGCCTGTTTTCCCGCACCCTCCGGCTGGCCTCTGGCCGCCGGTCTTGGCGGCAACCTGGGCGGTCTTGCCGCCCACGGCCTGATCACCCTGCTCAATTTCGCCATGAAGCCCCTGGCCTCGGTCATCTTCGCCGCGATTCTTCTCGTCATCCTCACGCTGACCGCCCTTCTCAAGGCCCTGGGGATCGGCAGCGCCGACATCATCGCCTCGGCGCGCGTTCTGGGCGAGCGCAATCAGGACCGCATCGCCGCCGGGTTCGGCGGCGTCAGCCACTGGCGGCTCGGCATCAGCGCCTTTCTTCAGCGCCGCCGCGCCGCCCGCGCCCGCCGCCGCGCCCTGGCCCGCATGGAGGAAGAGGACGCCCACGAGACGCCGCGCCCCGCGCCCCGCGTGCGCCGCGCCCAAACATCCGCCGCGCCGGCCACGCCCGCGCGGGACGCATCGCACGCGCCGGAGGCCGAAAGCGCCCCGCCGGTGGCCGCCTTCGCCGCCCGCGCCGCAGAGCCGGAAAAAGCGCATGAGCCGCCCGCCGGATTGT
>JALUFY010000379.1:830-2218 GCA_027051995.1 Hyphomicrobiales bacterium | reverse complement strand
GCTCAACGCGGGCATCATGGCCCGCCAGCTGCTGGCAAAGGCCCATATCACGATGAGCCCGAATATGATCAGGGACGCCGGGCGCGCGTAACGCTCTATTGTCTCCGCAATCCGCGGCGCCAGATGATTGAGCGTCATGCCCAGCGCCACCGGCAGGGTGGAGACGGCGAAGACCTTCAGCGCCATTTGCGCCACCGGCAGCTCACCATTCACATGCCCGCCCATGAAATGGCCCAGCGCGAAGGCCACGATCAGCGGCACGGTGAGCATCCCGGCCAGAGAAGTGATGGCCGTCAGCGTGATGGAAAGCGCGGTGTCGCCGCGCGCGATATGGGTGATCATGTTGGACGTGATGCCCCCCGGGCAGGCCGCCAGGATCATCACCCCCACGGCGAATTGCGGCCGCATGGGAAAGACCGCCAGCAGCGCCAGCGCCAGCAGCGGCAGAAGAATCATCTGCGTAAACAGCCCCAGCGCCACGGCCAGCGGATGCTTCGCCAGCTTGGTGAAATCGCCGATGGTCAGCGTCAGCCCCATGGCGAACATGATGAAGGCCAGCCCCAGAGGCAGCAGCTTGGCGATGATCATGAAAAACGTCTCCCTATTGAACCAGCGACAGACAGATCAGCGCCGCGATGGCGAATTGCAGCTTCGCGGTATTGACCAGAAGCGGATTGAACATCTCCACCGGCCGGTTGCGGAATTGCACGATGAGCCAGATGGCGTATGGCAGCGTCAGAAACGACGGCCACAGCATGCGCCCCGAAAGGGAATGAAACCCCGGCCAGGGCAGGGCCAGCAGCACATAAGGCAGCAGCACCAGCGCCGCGTAGACAAGGGCTGCCCGCCTCTTGCCGATGCGGATGGCCAGCGTGGCGCGCCCCGCCGCCATGTCCTGAAGCGCATCGCGCGTGTTGTTGACAAGCAGCACCGCCGCCGCCGGAAAGCCCGCGATGAGCCCCGCGGCGAGCGCCCGCGCCGTCAGCTCCCCCGTTTGCAGATAATAGGTTCCGCCCACCGCCGCCAGACCGAAGAAGATGACGACGAACACCTCGCCAAGGGGCGAATGGGAAATGGGCCGGGGGCCCGATGAATAGGCCGCCCCGGCGATGATCGACAGAACCCCGGTCAGCAGAATGGGCATGCCGCCCTTCCATACCAGCCACAGCCCCAGAACCGCCGCCAGCGAGAAGGCCGCCCAGGCCGCCCGGCGCACATCCTGAGCCGCCAGAAGCCCCTGCCCGCTCACCCTGGGCGGGCCGAGCCGTCCCCTTGCGTCGGCATGGGCGTCGGCGGCGTCGTTGTGCAGATTGGTGCCCGCCTGAATGAGCACGGCGGCGGCCATGATGACGGCGAACAGCCACACGTCCACCCGCCCGGCCTCCACC
>JALUFY010000379.1:0-820 GCA_027051995.1 Hyphomicrobiales bacterium | reverse complement strand
CCGTCATCCTGGGCACGACGCTGGCCACGATCTCGTTCATGCCGCGCCTCCCCGCTCCGCCGCCGCTCCGGCCTTGCGCGCCGAATGAATGGCTGCGATGCCGAACGACAGATTGCGCCAGCGCACATCGGAAAATCCCGCGTAACGCATCTTGTCCGTCAGCGCCTTCTGGCCGGGAAAACGGCGGATGGATTCGATCAGATAGCGGTAGGCCGAGGGCTCCCCGGCCACCCGGGCCCCGAGGCGCGGAATGACGAGAAAGGAATAGAGATCATAGAAGGGCTTGAGCCAGAAATGGGGACGCGAGAACTCCAGGCAGTAGAACCGCCCGCCAGGCCTGAGCACCCGCAGCGCCTCCTCCAGCGCCGCGTCCGGATCGGACATGTTGCGCAGCCCGAAGGCCACCGTGATGACATCAACCGAATCATCGGCGAAGGGCAGATGCTCGCCTTCCGCCGCCACCCACATCAGCGGTTTCGAGCATTCGGGATGCGCCTTGCGCCCGGCCTTCATCATCTCCGGCGAGGCATCCGCCACGATCACCACCCGCTCCGCGTGACCGCGCGCCAGCAGCCGCGCCACGTCTCCCGTGCCGCCGGCCAGATCGATGAACAAGCCCCCGCCCGGCGCGGCGCGGCCGATCATGCGCGCCAGCGCGCGCTTCCAAAGCCGGTGGATGCCGAAGCTCATCAGGTCGTTCATCAGGTCGTAACGCCCCGCCACGGCGTCGAACAGCCGCCGGATGCGCGCCCGGCGCTCCGCCTCGTCCACGGCCTGAAAGCCGAAGGTATGTTTCAGATCATCACTCATTGAGATCAGT
>JALUFY010000378.1 GCA_027051995.1 Hyphomicrobiales bacterium | reverse complement strand
GCGCATTTTTTCATCCCTGGCGCGCAGGCGTTCTTCTTCTTCCGCCATGTAGCGGCGCGTCAGCGGCAGGGCCTGCTGATCGCGCAGCATCTGGATCTGGAAATTGTTCATCCAGCCGTGGCGGAACATGATTTCCGATCCGGCCAGATAGAACTCCCACATGCGGCAGAAGCGCTCGTCATAGAGGGCGGCGGCCCTGTCCCACTGGGAGACGAAGCGCTTGCGCCATTCGCGCAGGGTGTCCGCGTAATGCAGGCGCAGGATCTCCACGTCGGAGACGATGAGGCCGGATTTCTCGATGGCCGGGAGCACCTCGGACATGGCGGGGATGTAACCGCCGGGGAAGATATATTTGTCCACCCAGGCCGATGTCGCGCCGGGGCCATCAGCGCGGTTGATGGAATGCAGCACGGCCACGCCGGAGGGATCGAGCAGATCGCGCACCTTGGCGAAAAACTCCGGATAATGATTGACGCCGGCATGCTCGAACATGCCCACGGAGACGATACGGCCGAATGTCTCGTCCAGATCGCGGTAGTCCATGAGGCGGATGTCCACCCTGTCCTCCAGGCCGCTCTGGCGGGCGCGGGCGCGGGCCAGTTCGTATTGCTCGCGCGACAGCGTCACGCCGGTGACGCGGGCATCCGTCACGCGGGCCAGATAGAGCGCCATGCCGCCCCAGCCGCAGCCGATGTCCAGCACCTTCATGCCCGGTCTGATGTTCAGCTTGGCGGCCAGATGGCGCTTCTTGGCCAGCTGGGCCTCCGCCAGAGACTGGCCGGGATATTCGAAAAAGGCGCAGGAATACTGCCGGTCGCGGTCGAGGAACAGATCATAGAGGCGGCCATCGAGATCATAATGATGGGCCACGTTGCGCCGCGCCCTGCCCCTTGGATTGAACTGATGCAGGCGGCGGGCGGCCTTGCGCAGCATGTAGGGAAGGCTCACGCCAAGGGGGGCGCTCTCCGTGGAGAGGGCCGCCGGAGCGAGGATATCGAGAAGCTCGTAGATGCCGCCCTCCTCCATCACCAGGGCGCCGTCCATGTAGGCCTCGCCCAGGCGCAGATCAGGATCAAGGGCGGTCTTGAGGGCCTGCCAGCGGGAGGTGAAGCGGAAGCGCACCGGCGGGCCGGAGCCGTCGCCGAGGCGGATGACCTCGCCGCCGGGGGTAACGAAGGTCAGATTTCCTTTTGTGACGATCTTTCGCAGGGTTTTCGCAAGCAAACCGGACATGACGCAAACACCTCCCCGCGCCGCGCTTTCCCGGTTGTTCCTGTTCTTCCCGCCTTGCGATACGGCGCGCTTTCTCCGCCCCCGCTCAGGCAAATATAGGCTTTTCAGGCGGTTTTTTCAAATTCGCGCGATCTTTCGCGGATGAAGAAAGGCGGAGCCTCGCGGCCCCGCCTTTTTTGTTTTCGTCACGATCCGGGGCGGTTTCAGTCCCTGGCTTCGTCTTCCCCGGCCTCTTCGGCTGGGGCGTCTCCGGCGGGAGCTTCGCCTACTTCCCCGGCTTCGGCCTCGGCCTGGGCGGCCTCGATGCCGGCCAGCATCTCCTCGGCGGCCTCGCGGGCTTCCTCGCGCTCGGCGGCGTTGCCGGTGAGGATTTCGCCGGCGGCCTGAAGCTCGGCCTCTTCCCCGGTGCGCGCCACGTTGGCGACGACGGTGATGGAAACCTCCGGATGCAGACGCACCAGAACGTCATGCAGGCCGATCATCTTGATGGGCTTGTCAAGCTGCACCTGATTGCGGGTGACGGAGGTGCCGAACATCTCGTTGAGCGCGGCGGCGATGTCGCGGGTGGCGACGGAGCCGTAAAGCTGGCCGGCCTCGCCCGCCTGACGGATCAGCACCAGCTTGGCGCCATCGGCCTTTTCCGCCTGGGCCTCGGCCACGGCGCGGGCCTCGGCGTTCTTCTTTTCCAGTTCGGCGCGCTGGGCCTCGAAATATTCCAGATTGGCCTTTGTGGCGCGCAGGGCCTTTTTCTGCGGCAGAAGATAATTGCGGGCGAAGCCGTCCTTGACGGTGACGACATCCCCCATGGAGCCCAGTTTGTCGATTCTCTCAAGCAAGATGACCTGCATTGTTTTCTCCTTTCAGATCAGTTGACTGTGTTTGATGTTTGACAAAATGATTCACGTTGTGGCGGGCGGGCCGCCCCCGCCGGCGAGCAGACGGGCGCGCAGGCCGAAACTGAGATCGGCCAGGGCCAGAATGATGAGC
>JALUFY010000377.1 GCA_027051995.1 Hyphomicrobiales bacterium | reverse complement strand
TGGTGGCCATCATCTACACCTCGCTGGTGGCGCTGGCCCAGGAAGACATCAAGAAGCTGATCGCCTATTCCTCCATCGCCCACATGGGCTTCGTGACCATGGGCATCTTTTCGATGAACAAGCAGGGCCTGGACGGGGCCATGTTCCAGATGATCTCGCACGGTCTGGTTTCCGGCGCGCTGTTCCTCGGCGTCGGCGTCATCTACGACCGCATGCACACCCGCGAGATCGCCGCCTATGGCGGGCTGGTCAACCGCATGCCCATGTATGCCTTCCTGTTCATGCTGTTCACCATGGCCAACGTCGGCCTGCCGGGCACATCCGGCTTCATCGGCGAGTTCCTCTCCCTCACCGGAGCCTTCCTGACCAACACGTGGGTGGCCTTCTTCGCCACCACTGGCGTGATCCTCTCGGCCTCCTACGCCCTGTGGCTCTACCGGCGGGTGTTCTTCGGGCCGCTGGAAAGGGATGCGCTGAAAACCATCACCGACATGTCCTGGCGCGAGGCGGCCATCATGCTGCCGCTGGCGGTGCTGACCATCTGGTTCGGCGTGCAGCCAACGCTGGTGACGGATCTGTTCAACCATTCCGTCAACGCCCTGCTCGGGCAGGTGCAGGCGGGGCTTGATGCGGCGGCCGCCGTTCAGCAGGCCGTGGCGCAATAAGGGGCGGAGAAACCGTTATGCTCAATCCGATGTTCTTCGCGGCCAGACCCGAAATCGCCCTGGCGGTCATGGCGATGATCCTGCTCATGCTCGGCGTGTTCGGCAAGAACCGCAACGCCGATCTGATCAACACCTTCAGCCTGCTGGCGCTGGCGGTGGCCGGTTTTCTGGTCATCTTCTCCACCGGATCAGGGCGCGTGGAGGCCTTCGGCGGCGCCTTCATCGTTGATGATCTGGCGCGGGTGATGAAGGCGCTTGTCATCTTCGCCTCGGCGCTGGCGCTCATCATGTCGGTGCATTTCATGAAGTGGGAGAAGATCGAGCGTTTCGAGTATCCCGTTCTGATCGTGCTGGCGACGCTGGGCATGATGTGCATGATCTCCGCCGGCGGGCTGATCGCGCTTTACATGGGGCTGGAGCTTCAGGCGCTGGCGCTTTATGTGCTGGCGGCCATGAACCGCGATTCCGCCCGCTCCTCCGAGGCGGGGCTGAAATACTTCGTGCTCGGCGCGCTCTCCTCGGGGCTTTTGCTCTATGGCGCGTCCTTGGTCTATGGCTTCACCGGCGTTCTGAGCTTTGCCGGCATCGCCACGGCGCTGAAGGGCGGCATGTCCGTGGGCGTCACCGTTGGCCTTGTCTTCATCCTCGCCGGGCTGGCCTTCAAGATTTCCTCCGTGCCCTTCCACATGTGGACGCCGGATGTCTATGAAGGCGCGCCCACCCCGGTGACGGCCTTCTTCGCCGCCGCGCCCAAGATGGCGGCCATGGCGGTGATCATCCGCCTGCTGTTCGACGGCTTCCCAGCGGCCTCCGGCCAGTGGAAGCAGGTGCTGATCTTCATGGCCATCGCCTCCATGGTGCTGGGCGCCTTCGCCGGTATCGCGCAAACGAACATCAAGCGCCTGATGGCCTATTCCTCCATCGGCCACATGGGCTATGTCCTTGTTGGCCTGGCCGCCGGAGGGGCCGAGGGTCTGCGCGGGGCGGTCATCTATCTGGTGGTTTACATGGTCATGACGGCGGGCGTCTTCGCCTGCATCATCGCCATGCGCCGCGACGGGCGGGCCATCGAGACTATCGAGGACATGGCCGGACTGTCACGCAACAACAAGGGGCTGGCCTTCGCCCTGGCGCTGCTGATGTTCTCGCTGGCGGGCATTCCGCCGCTGGCCGGCTTCTTCGCCAAGTATTTCGTGCTGCTGGCCGCCGTCCGGGCGGAGCTTTACGCGCTGGCCATCATCGGCGTTCTGGCTTCCGTGGTTTCGGCCGTCTATTATCTCAACATCGTCAAGGTGATGTATTTCGACGAGCCGAAGGACGCCGTGGCGGCCATGCCGCTGGAGCTGAAGATGATCATCGCCCTGTCGGCCATTTTCGTCCTCGGTTTCGTCATCTGGCCCGGCCCCGTCATCAGTCTGGCGCAGGCCGCCATCAGGCCGCTGCTGTAGATGCCCGCCGCATCGCTGACCGTGCTGGACGAGGCGGCCTCGACGCAGCTCGAAGCGCGCAATCTCCTCAAGGCCGGGCACGAGGGCCCGGTATGGGTGCTGGCCAGGATGCAGA
>JALUFY010000376.1 GCA_027051995.1 Hyphomicrobiales bacterium | reverse complement strand
CGGTCAGGCCTTCATTCCGGCGGTGGTGGAGAAGATCCGCCGCATCCGCGAGATGATCGGCGATCGCGACATCATCATCGAGGTGGACGGCGGCGTGGCGCCGGGCACGGCGGGCATCGTCGCGGAGGCCGGGGCGCGGGCGCTGGTGGCCGGATCGGCCGTCTTCAAGGGCGGCAACGAGGAGGCCTACCGCGCCAACATCGCCGCCATCCGCAAAGAGGCGGAAGAGGCCATCGCCTGAGTGGTCGCGGGATGAGATTTCATGATACGGAATGCCGGGCGGGCCGGAGCTTGCTTCTCCGGCCCGTTCGTCGTGTCTGGCAGCATGCGTCCTGAAAGCAATGAGGAATTCATGCGCCTGATTTTCGACCTTGACGGAACGCTGATCGATTCCGCGCCCGACCTGAACGCGGCGGCCAACCGCATGCTGGCGGAGATGTTCGATGCGCCGCCCGTGCCGCTGGAGACGTTCGCCACCTTCATCGGCAACGGCATTCCGAAGCAGGTGGAGCGCAGCCTCCGTCATGCGGGGATCGAAGTGTCGCCGGAGCGCTTCGAGGAGGCGGTGGCGACGTTCAAGAAACACTATGCCGCCGCCCCGGCGGAGAAGACGATCGTTTTCGACGGCGTGCGCGAGGCGCTGGAGGAGCTGCGCCGCGAGGGCGTGCGCATGGCGGTGTGCACCAACAAGTCGGAGGATCTGGCCTGGCTGGCGCTGAAGGGGCTGGGGATGGATCATTTCTTCGACGCGCTGGTGGGCGGCGAGACTCTGCCGGTCAAGAAGCCGGATCCGGAGCCGCTGCACGAGTGCGCGCGCCGGCTGGGCGGCGATGCGCCGGTGTTCTACGTGGGCGACTCGGAAACCGACGAGAAGGCCGCCGCCGCGGCGGGCTATCCGCTTCTTCTCTACACAGAAGGCTACCGCAAGAAGCCGGTGGAGGCATTCGACGCGGTGGGCACGTTTGGCCATTTCCGCGAATTGCCGGGGCTGCTGAAGCAGGTGGGGTAGGTTCTTCAGCGAATTGGCCGTTGCCGAATCCGCCCCGGTTCCACGGTGGTGATGTGGCCGGCCAGAGGCTTGGGAGCGTTTTTCAGTGCACTGACTAATTGTTCCGCTTGCCGGTCAAGGGGCATGCCGAGAAGATTATAGCGAATGATTCCGGGCACCTTCTTCCGGAACCGAACGGTCAGATCACCAAAATCCTTGTCGCGGGTTAGCAGAATGCGGCCTTGTTGGTTCGCGAGTCGCAGAACTACAATGTCGGAGCAGCCAGGGCAGACATCTTTTATTAGCAAGACATCATGCCCAGATGCTTTCAAAGCATCAACAACAGGTAAGGGAATGCATTCGTCAGCTAAAATTCCAACCATTTTTGAAATCTCCTGTTTTTAAAATTACAGAAAAAATGGTCGTCGAGCTAATATGGCTCGGATTTTATTTATGAAATCCCACTCTTATTTCAAGAATGGCTCATCCACCTTCTTTTAGGGAAATAATTTCCTCATCCGCCAGATAATCGGCGGCCCAAGCCTGCGCCGCGCGGATGTCGTCCATCGTGAGCTGTGGATAGGCGCGCAGCAGCTCTTCCGGTGTCATGCCGGCACCGAGATCGCGCAGAATCATTTCCACCGGGATGCGCGTGCCGGCGATCACCGGCTTGCCCATCATGATGTCTGGATCAACGATGATATGTTCTCGATAATCCTTCATGCGCCAATCTCACACCACTCCGGAGGTTTTATCAAGAGCCGTCAGCCAGAAAGAAAAGCCCGGCGGAGAATTGGCGGACGGGGATGAAAACTGCTATCCAGCACCCCACGTGGCGGCTGAATGCTAAACGACGGGAGAGACGGACGGTGCTCAAGGCCATCATATTCGACGTGGACGGCACGCTGGCGGAGACGGAGGAGGCGCACAGGCAGGCCTTCAACGAGACCTTCGCCGAATGGGGGCTGCCCTGGGAGTGGAGCCGGGAGGACTATGCGGAGCTGTTGAAGGTCACCGGTGGCAAGGAGCGCATCCGGCATTTCATCGAGACCCGCGAGCCGGAGCGCGGCGTGGAGATCCTGGAGCGCATTCCGGAGCTGCATGCGCAGAAGACGCGGCGCTACGGCGAAATCATCGCCTCCGGCGGCGTGCCGCTGCGCCCCGGCGTGGAGCGGCTGATCGGCGAAGCGAAGGACGCCGGCCTGCTGGTCGCCATCGCCACCACCACCTCCACACCCAACG
>JALUFY010000375.1:689-2243 GCA_027051995.1 Hyphomicrobiales bacterium | reverse complement strand
GTTGCGGCGAGGATCGTTCTGGCGATGGCCGCCTTGCCGATGGCGGCGGGGAATGCCGGTTTTCCGGTTTTCATCTGTTTCAATATCTCCGCGAAATAATCCGTGGTTATCCGCTTTCAGGCCAGGGCCTGCTCCCGCATGGCCCTTATTGGCGGCAAATGCGGCTGAAGTTGGAAAGGCCGTCCGGCGGAAATCGCGCGCAAGGCGGGGCGGAGGCCTTTTCGCCTCTTGACGCTGGCGCGCCGCGTCGCTTATAGCATGCGCCTTGAGAACAATCACGAAGGCTCCGCCTCTTTTTTGTGCATGGCCCCGCAGGGGTTCGCGCAAGGGGCGGCTTTCGTCACACGAACAGCAATATTTCCGGAGTTTGACCCATGTCCCGCCGCTGCGAACTGACCGGCAAGGGTGTGATGACAGGCAACAACGTCAGCCACGCCCACAACAAGACCCGCCGCCGCTTTCTGCCCAATCTCGTTCATGTTCATCTGATGAGCGAGGCCATGGGCGCGAGCTACCGTTTCCGCGTCTGCACCCGGGCGCTGAAATCCGTGGAGCATCGCGGTGGCCTCGACGCCTTTCTTCTGAAAGCCCGCGATTCGGAGCTTTCGGACAAGGCGCTGAAGCTGAAGAAGCAGATCAGGAAGCGGCTGGCCGCGCAGGCTGAAGCCTGATGGCGCGATAGCCTTCCGCCCCTTCGTCCGCAAGGGGAACCGAAAGACAAAAAACCCCGCCGGTGATGATCCCGGCGGGGTTTTTGTGTTCGCCGTGATGGCTCTTGAGGCCCGGAGCGCCTAGAGCGCCTTGATGATCTCCTCAACCATTTTCTTGGCGTCGGCGAAGAGCATCATGGTGTTGTCGCGGTAGAACAGCGGATTGTCGATGCCGGCGTATCCCGGCGACAGGGAGCGCTTGACGAACATCACGGTTCTGGCCTTCCAGACCTCCAGCACCGGCATGCCGTAGATGGGCGAGCCTGGATCGTCCTCGGCCTTGGGGTTGGTGATGTCGTTGGCGCCGATGACGAAGGCGACGTCCGTCTCGGCGAATTCCGAATTGATGTCCTCCAGCTCGAAGACTTCGTCATAGGGCACCTGGGCCTCGGCCAGCAGCACGTTCATGTGGCCCGGCATGCGCCCGGCAACCGGGTGAATGGCGTATTTGACGGTCACGCCCGCCTTCTTCAGCTCGTCGGCCATTTCGCGCAGGGCGTGCTGGGCCTGGGCGACGGCCAGGCCGTAGCCGGGCACGATGATGACCTTGGAGGCGTTCTTGAGCAGGAAGGCGGCGTCCTCGGCGGAGCCGGCCTTGACCGGCTTTCTCTCGCCATCGTCTGAAGAGGCCGCATCCTGCGCGCCGAAGCCGCCCAGAATGACGGAGAAGAACGAGCGGTTCATGGCCTTGCACATGATGTAGCTGAGGATGGCGCCGGAGGAGCCCACCAGCGCGCCGGTGATGATCAGCGCCACGTTGTGCAGCGTGAAGCCGATACCGGCCGCCGCCCAGCCGGAATAGGAGTTGAGCATGGAGACCACCACCGGCATGTCCGCGCCGCCG
>JALUFY010000375.1:0-679 GCA_027051995.1 Hyphomicrobiales bacterium | reverse complement strand
TGGGGATGATGAGCAGAACGCCAAGGGCGAAGGAGATCAGCACGATGAGCCAGAACAGCGCGTGGCTCTGGCTGTTCACGAAGGCGATAATGAGCGCCAGAAGCGCCACGCCCAGGGCGATGTTGACGGCATGGCGCATGGGCAGCAGCGTTGGCGCGCCGGAGACCAGGCCCTGAAGCTTGGCGAAGGCGACCAGCGAGCCGGTGAAGGTAATCGCGCCGATGGCCACGCCGAGGCTCATCTCGATCAGCGATTGCAGGTGAATGGCGCCGGGCTGGCCGATGCCGAAGGCGGACGGGGCATAGAGCGCGGCGGCGGCGACCATGACGGCGGCGAGGCCGACGAGGGAGTGAAAGGCGGCCACGAGCTGCGGCATGTGGGTCATGGGGATGCGCCGGGCGATGATGGCGCCCGCGCCGCCGCCGATGGCCAGGCCAACGAGAATGAGCAGCCAGGTGAGCGGGCTCATGGCGGGCATGGCCATGAAGGTGGTGAGGATGGCCAGCGCCATGCCGGCCATGCCCAGATAATTGCCGGTGCGCGAGGAATCGGGATGCGAGAGGCCGCGCAGGGCGAGAATGAACAGCGCGCCGGAGATCAGGTAAAGCAGGATGATCAGATCGTGTGACATGACGGCCCCCTAGTTTTTCTTCTTGTACATGGCCAGCATGCGCTGGGT
>JALUFY010000374.1 GCA_027051995.1 Hyphomicrobiales bacterium | reverse complement strand
GTTCATGGGGTCAGGCACATTTGACCGGCAGCGGCCTGTCGCGCACGATGCGGCGGGTTTCGCGGCCCTTCACGATGCGGCCGTCCTCCTCGCGCCAGACGATGGCGCCGGTGGGGCAGCGCTGAATGGCCTCCCTGCCGGCCAGATCGTTCTTTTCGTAGTCAACGACGGCGAGGTTGTCGCGGATTTCGATGAGGCCGGGAGCGGCATCCTTCGCGCAGCGGCCGCAGGCGTTGCAGGCGACTTCGCATTCGGCCTCGGCCTCCTCGCCATGCAGGCGGTTGTTGCAGGCGACCCACAGCTGGTGCGAAACCGGATGGATGGAGAACAGCCCCTTGGGGCAGACCTCGACGCAGTCGTTGCAGGCGGTGCACAGGCTGGCCTCTACCCGGGGCAGGCCGTGCTTGTCCATGTGGATGGCGTCGAAATCGCAGACCACGGCGCAATCGCCCAGGCCGATGCAGCCCCAGACGCATTCCTTGGGGCCGCCGCCGACGATGGCCGCGGCGCGGCAGGTCTCCAGCCCCTTGTAGTGCGAGCGCATGCGCGCCACGTGCGAGCCGCCGGCGCAAGCCAGCATGGCGATGCGCTTTTCCTCCTCGCCGGCGTCCACGCCGAGGAAATCCGCGATATGCTCGATGGTTTCCGGCTCGGAGACGGTGCACTTGGCCGGCTGGGTCTCGTCGCGCAGCAGGGCCTCGGCGAAGGCGTGGCAGCCGGCCTGCCCGCAGGCGCCGCAGTTGGTGGCCGGGAGCATTTCGTCGAGCTTCTGCACGCGCGGGTCTTCATAGACCCACAGATACTTGTTGGCGATGGCGATGGCGGCGGCGAGGATCATGCCCAGGGCGGACATGAAGATGACGGCGATGGTGACAAGCGGCATGCCCATGATGTTCATGTTTGTTCCCCTTAATTCCGCGTGCGGCCCGCCGGAGCCTCCACTGGCGTTGCGCGCGCCTTCGCGGCCATTATCCAACCACAAAAATCAGTATTTGAAAAAGCAATAAATTCAATTCATACTATTGAAAAATCCAATAATGAGCCTGCGTGGAGGCGGAACGGGGCGGCAGGTGTGGTGATTGCGGCTCTGGATTGCCGGGACAAGCCCGGCAATGTCGGGATGAGAGAACTGGTGGATGGAAGCGGCCCGCGGTGCGGAAGGCGGGCTCAAGCGGGCTGAGGAAAGCAGGCTGGCGAGGAGATGGTCATGGCGGCGAAGGGCAAGGGCGAGGTCTATTACAAGGAGAACCGGCTGAAGACCATGCGGGCCTTCTGCGCGGCGGTGGAGACGGGCAACATCTCGGCGGCGGCGGAGCGGCTGTTTCTCTCCCAGCCCACGGTATCGCTGCAGATCAAGGCGCTGGAGAAGGATCTCGGCGCGCCGCTGTTCGAGCGCAACGGGCCGCGCATTCACCTGACGCCGGAGGGCAAGGTGTTCTATGATCTGGCGCGGCCGCTGGTGGACGATTTCGAGCGGCTGGACGAGAAGTTTCACGCCCAGTTCGAGCGGCTGGAGGGCGGCGAGCTGCACATCGCGGCGGGCGAGACGACCATTCTGCACATCCTGCCCGGCCACGTGAAGCGCTTCTCGGAGACCTATCCGCGCATCCGCGTGACGCTGCACAACGTCACCGGAAGGGCCGGCATGGCCATGCTGCAATCGGGCGAGGCGGATTTCGCCGTGGGGGCCATGCGCCAGACCTTCGAGGGCTTCTTCTTCCGCCCCACCATGACCTTCGATCCCATGCTCATCGTGCCGCCGGGGCATCCGCTGGACGCCAGGGAGAATGTCACGCTGGAGGACATTTCCGAATACGGCTTGATTCTGCCGCCGCGCCATCTGGCCACCTACCGGCTGATGGAGCAGGTGTTCCGCGATCACGGGCTGGAGATGAACGTGACGCTGGAGACCGGCGGCTGGGAGGTGGTGAAGCGCTACGTGCGCCTCGGCATGGGGGTGTCCATTGTCTCCGGCCTGTGCCTGTCGGCGGAGGATCAGCTGGCGCAAATCCCCATGAAGCGCTATTTCCCGCAGCGCTCCTACGGCGTCATCACCCGCAAGGGCAAATACCTGTCGCGCCAGGCGCGCATCTTCATCAACATGATCAATCCGCACTACCTGAGCGAAATGGAAAAGGCGGAGCGGATGGAGGAGGCGTGAGGGGAGATGGTGGCATGGCCGTCCCATAGCCCATAGAGCGCCGGTGCGGGTTTTTCTCCCTCCCCCCTCGTGGGGGAGGGCCGGGGAG
>JALUFY010000373.1 GCA_027051995.1 Hyphomicrobiales bacterium | reverse complement strand
CGTCGGCGACGAACCGCACGCAACGCGTGCACTTGATGCAGCGCGCCATGCCGGTCTTGATGAGCGAACCGATTTCGCGGTTTTCCACTCCGCGCTTGGCCTCGCGGAAGCGCGAATGATCCATGCCGTAGCCCATGGCCTGATCCTGCAAATCGCACTCGCCGCCCTGATCGCAGATGGGGCAGACCAGCGGGTGATTGATCAGCAGGAACTCCATGACGCCCTTGCGCGACTTGCGCGTCACTTCGGAGTCGGTGAAGACCTCCGGCGGCTCGCCATTGGGGCCGGGGCGCAGATCATTGACCGACAGCGCGCAGGAGGTCATGGGCTTGGGCGCGCCCTTGACCTCGACCAGGCACATGCGGCAGTTGCCCGCGATGGACAGCCGCTCGTGATAGCAGAAGCGCGGTATCTCCGCCCCCGCCATTTCGCAGGCCTGCAACAGCGTCGTGCCGTCGGCGACCTCGATTTCCTTGCCATCTACAATGAGCTTCGGCATGTGCTTTCCCTCAAGGCCCTATTGCGCCGCGGTTTCCATGGCTCTGACCAGTGAGCCCTCCGCGTCGGGATTGGCCGTGAACTGGTCAATGCGTTCCTCGATCTCGTGGCGGAAATGGGTGATCAGCCCCTGCACCGGCCAGGCCGCCGCGTCCCCCAGGGCGCAGATGGTGTGGCCCTCGATCTCCTTCGATACCTCGAAGAGCAGATCGATTTCGCGCTTTTCCGCCCGGCCTTCCACCATGCGCTCCAGCACCCGCCACATCCAGCCCGTGCCCTCGCGGCACGGCGTGCACTGGCCGCAGGACTCGTGCTTGTAAAAGTAAGCCAGCCGGGCGATGGCCTTGATCATGTCGGTGGACTTGTCCATGACGATGATGCCCGCCGTGCCCAGGCCGGAGCCCAGCTTCATCAGGTCGTCGAAGGTCATCGGGCAGTCGATGATCTGCTCGGCGGGCACGCAGCGCACCGACGAGCCGCCCGGGATCACCGCCTTCAGATTGTCCCAGCCTCCCCGGATGCCGCCCGCGTGGCGTTCGATGAGCTCGCGGAAGGTGATGCCCATTTCCTCTTCCACCACGCAGGGCTTCTCCACGTGGCCGGAGATGCAGAACAGCTTGGTGCCAACGTTGTTGGGCTTGCCCAGGGCGGAGAACCAGCCCGCGCCCCGGCGCAGGATTTCGCCGGTGGCGGCGATGGATTCCACGTTGTTGACCGTCGTCGGACAGCCGAAAAGGCCGACATTGGCCGGGAACGGCGGCTTCAGGCGCGGCTGGCCCTTCTTGCCCTCGATGGACTCCAGCAGCGCCGTTTCCTCGCCGCAGATATAGGCTCCCGCGCCATGATGAACGATAATGTCGAAATCCCATCCGAAGATGGTGTTCTTGCCGAGGATTTTCGCCTCGTAGGCCTCCGCAACGGCGGCTTCCAGATGACGCCGCTCGTTGAGGAACTCGCCGCGCACATAGACATATCCGGTATGGGCCAGCATGGCCCGCCCGGCCAGGATCATGCCCTCGATGAGCCGGTGCGGATCAAAGCGCAGAATCTCGCGGTCCTTGCAGGTGCCGGGCTCGGATTCATCGGCGTTGACCACCAGATAATGCGGCCGCTCGCCCACTTCCTTCGGCATGAACGACCATTTCAGCCCGGTGGGAAAGCCCGCGCCGCCGCGCCCGCGCATCCCGGAGGCCTTCTCCTCCTCGATGATCCAGTCGCGGCCTTTCTCTATGAAGCCCTTGACGCCGTCATAGACGCCGCGCTTCAGCGCTCCGGCCAGCCGCCAGTCATGCAGGCCATAGAGATTGGTGAATATGCGATCCTTGTCAGCAAGCATGACGACGCTTCCTATTGGCCCGGCTCGGGAACGATGTCCAGACGCTGCTCGACGCGATGCAGGCGCATCTCCAGCGCACCCATGGATTCGTAGATGTTGGCGGCGTCCTTCTCCACCGCCATCAGATGTGTCTGAATGGCCGAAAGCCGCGCCGCCGCCTCGCGCTGCGCATGCTCCATGTTGCCAAGGCGGGTCTGGATGGCCTTCAGAACCTCGTAGAGCAGTTCATTCGTCACTTCAGTCATAGCCGGCAGTCCTTTCGCACTCCATTGCAGGGAATGCCCAGTATAGCATCCTTGGCCCTCATGCCCGCCTCCGCGGCCTGTTCGCCCATTTCGCCGCCAGCCACCAGACGGCCCCGGCGGCGGCGCTTATCCCCGCCAGCATCAGCCATCCCGTGTTGCCCGTAACGCCCCACAGGGCGGCCAAGGCCGCCC
>JALUFY010000372.1 GCA_027051995.1 Hyphomicrobiales bacterium | reverse complement strand
GCTGAACACTTGTGCCGGGCATCCAGGGCGGCTTGCTACGCCGGTCATGGCGGCGGTTCCGGTGATCCTTGGGCGGGGTGAAAAGGAATACGGCCAGAAGGGGCGTCTTGCGGCACGACCTCCGCTTTTGGGCCAGGAATGACGCCTCACGCACCCGCATGTGCTCCTGGCCCTGGATTGCCGGGACAAGCCCGGCAATGACGAATATAAAATTATATCAATAGGTTATGAATATTTCCGAACGGGTGAACTCATCTCCTGCATATGCGGTTTTCCCGGATACCCCACCGTCCCGCCGGGGTTTGTCATGTCTCCCCGGCCGGCTCCACATGCAGGGCCATGGACTGTTCATCCACCGAGACCACGCGCACCCGCGCGCCTTTTGGCAGGTCGGGCCCGGTGACGCGCCACAGGGTGTCGCCGATCTTGACCTCCCCGTGGCCGTTGGTGATGGGATTGACCAGATTGGCGGTCTGCCCGATCAGCGCATGCATCCTGCGGTTCAGCGTCGGGTGATCGGTCTCCCGCTCCAGCTTGCGGCTGATCAGCGGGCGCACCCCGAACACCAGCGCCACGGCGGCGATGGCGAAGAACAGCGCCTGCCATTGCCAGCCCAGGGACGGGATCAGCACATCGAGCAGGCCGGTCAGCAGCGCCGCCAGGCCGAACCACATGAGAAAAATGCCCGGCACGAGCATCTCGGCGATCAGCAGCAGGATGCCCAGCGTCCACCAGCCGTATTGATCCAGAAAGGCGGCATACATGATGTATCATTCTCCTTGTCCCGCGTCCCGCAAAGCCGGCCGCGCGCCGGGCGGGCGGTTGCGGTGATCACTCGGGCGTTTTTTCGCCCTTCTTGCCGAAGGCCTCCTTCGCCAGCTCGGAAATGCCGGCGATGGAGCCGATGACGGACGACGCCTCCAGCGGCATCATCAGCACCTTCTGATTGGGCGCGCTGGCCAGGCTCTCCAGCGCCTTGACGTAGTTGTTGGCGACGAAATAGTTGATGGCCCGCACATCGCCCTCGCCGATGGCCTGGCTCACCGCCTTCGTCGCCTGCGCCTCGGCCTCGGCCTGCCGCTCGCGCGCCTCGGCCAGCCGGAAGGCGGCCTCCTTTTCACCCTCGGCCTTGAGGATCTGCGCCTGCTTCTCGCCCTCGGCCTTCAGCACCGCCGACTGGCGCACGCCTTCCGCCTGCAGGATGGTGGCCCGCTTTGTGCGTTCGGCGATCATCTGCTGGGCCATGGCGTCCACCAGATCATTGGGCGGCAGAATATCCTTGATCTCGATGCGCGTCACCTTCACCCCCCAGGGCCCCGCCGCCTCGTCCACCACCGAGAGAATGCGGTGATTGATCTCGTCGCGGTGCGACAGAAGCTGATCGAGATCCATCGAGCCCATGACCGTGCGGATATTGGTCATCACCAGATTGATCATGGCGTATTCCAGATTGTTCACCTCGTAGGTGGAGCGCGCCGCGTCAATGATCTGATAGAAGGCCACGCCGTCCACCTGCACCATGGCGTTGTCCTTGGTGATGATTTCCTGGCTGGGCACCTCCAGCACCTGCTCCATCATGTTGGCCTTGTTCGACACCCGGTCGAAATAGGGGATGATGATGTGAAAGCCCGGCTGAAGCGCGGTCATGAACTTGCCGAAACGTTCGATCGTGTAATTGTAGCCCTGAGGCACGATGACGATGCCCTTGTAGAGGGTGACGAGCACCAGCAGGACAAGAACGACGACGACGATTGATACGCCTTGCAGCATGAGCGGAATCCTCCATGTGACCGATTCCCGTTATCTCTAGCATGAAACCGCCACTTTGCGCCAATGCGCGGATTTTATCCTTCGCATAAAGCCGCCGTTTACCGCATCCGGCGAAATCCCCTCCGAAGTTTTTCTCCATTAATGCTTGCCGGTTACATTGCCTCGCGGCGCACGGGAGAATGCGCCCGCCAGGGATGACAGGGGGAAGGATCAACGGAAATGGACAAGCTGCTCCAGGAACTCTCGGATCTGAAGAAGAAAACCAGCGAAAAACCCGGCAAACGCAAGGGCTGCATGCCGGGCGCGAACTGCATGACGGAAACCGGAAGGCTCCAGCTGCGGGCCCGCCAGGCGCAATCCATCATGCGCATGACGCCCTGGACGCTGCTGCTCAACATTGTCGTCTCGATCGTCGTGTTCCTCGCCGGCCGCCAGCATGTCCCCTCCAGCGAGCTCTATGCCTGGAGCGGCGTCAACATCGCCGCCTCGCTGGCCATTCTGACGCACTGGCAACTCACCCGCTCGCGCTGCGCCAGCGAGGATTGCACCGCCAGATACATCATTTTCGTCACCATGCAGGGCGTGCTGCTGGGCGTCATCTGGGCCGCCCTGCCCCTGGCCTTCTTCGATGATCTGCCGCCCGACATGAGCACCCTGATCATGGCGCTGACCATTGGCGCCTTTTCGCTCGGCTCCTTCCGCATGGCCCAGGCGCCAATGGGCGCCGCCGCCTATATCATCATCCCCACGGCAGGCCTCGTCACCACATCGCTATGGCACATGGAGAAGCCGGCGGGTTACGCCTTCGCCGTCATGTCGGCCTTTTACGCCTCGGCGCTGATTCTCGTCGTTTACATGCGCCAGCGCGACGCCATGAACAACGCCCGCAACGCCGAGGAGGTCAAGCGGCAGAAGAACATCATCGAGCTGCTTTTGCATGATTTCGAGGACAACGCGGAAGACTGGCTGTGGGAAACCGATTCCATCGGCAGGCTCACCTATGTCTCGAACCGTCTGGAAGAACTGGCCGGCCGGCCGCGCGAGGAGCTCCGGGGCGAACAGCTCCACAAGGTGCTCGGATGCCGGCGGGACGGCGGAAAAGTGAAGAAATTCATCACCGCCATGCTCCAGGGCCGCGCCATCAACGGCATGATCCTGCCCGCCTGCTTCAGGGACCGGAACCGCTGGCTGAGCATGACCGCCCGCCCGCTCTATGGCTCCGCCGGCGCGCTCGAGGGCTATCGCGGCGTGGCCAGCGACGTCACCGAACGCTACGAGCGCGAACAGCGCCTGCGCCGCGAGCGCGAAAAGGCCATTCAGGAATCGAAGGCCAAGTCCAACTTCCTCGCCGTCATCAGCCATGAGCTGCGCACGCCGCTCAACGCCATGGTCGGTTTCTCCGAACTGCTGGTCAACGAGGCCTTCGGCCCGCTGAACGAAAAATACCGGGAGTTCTCCACCCACATCCATGAGGGCTCGCGCCAGCTGGAGCGGCTGATCAATGACATCCTCGATTACACCCGTTTCGAGCGCAACAAGATCAAGCTGTCCATGCAGGAAGTGGATCTCGGCGAGCTGGCGGACATGACATTGCGCCAGCTGCGCATGGACGAGCGCGCCAGGGGGCTTGAGCTGAAGCTCAACGATCCCGGAGACGTCATCGTCAGCGCCGATCTGGGCCGTCTGAAACAGGTGCTCTCCAACCTGCTGGTCAACGCCATCAAGTTCACGAAGGAAGGCTCCGTCACCGTGGACATCACGCGCAACGAAGACGGCGGCGTCAGCGTCAGCGTCACCGACACCGGCATCGGCATCTCGCCGGAGGACATGAAGACCATTTTCGAGCCCTTCTGCCAGGCCGACGCCAGCCTTTCGCGCCGCCAGGACGGCGTCGGCCTGGGCCTGTCCATCGCCCGCTCGCTGATGAAGCTGCACGGCGGAGACCTGACCCTCTCCTCCAGGCCGGGCGAAGGCGTCACCGCCACCTTCACCCTGCCGCCGGAGCGCGTCATCGGCGAAAACGGAGAAGGGACGCTCGCCGCCTGACACGGGGGAGCCGGTCCATCTCACGCTTTCACTGCTTGACCGGCCCATTTCGTGCGCCGCTTATCCCCGCCGGGTGCGGAGGGCTTTCGCGTCCGGCCCAGCCGGGCGCAGCAGGCGCAAATCGGCGAGGATGACGTAAATGGCCGGGGCGATGAGCAGCACGAGGATGGTGCCGGCCGCCAGGCCGAAGGTGATCGTCACCGCCATGGGAATGAGGAACTGCGCCTGAATGGATGTTTCGAACAGCAGCGGCAGCAGCCCGCCGATGGTGGTCAGGGAGGTCAGCAGCACGGCGCGCAGGCGGTCACGGGCCGCGCCCGTGGCGGCTTCGAAAGGCGTCTCCCCCTGTTTCAGGCGCTCATCGGCGCGCGCCGTCAGGATGATGGAGTCGTTGACGATGATGCCCGACAATCCCAGCAGCCCCACAAGCGAGAGCAAGGTCAGGTTCATGCCCAGCAGCAGGTGCCCGGCCACCATGCCGATGACGCCAAAGGGAATGATGGCCATGACGACGAGCGGACGGGCATAGCTGCCCAGCACCCAGGCCAGGGTGATGTAGATGAGGGCGAGCGCCGCGCCCAGCCCCTTTTGCAGATCGGAGAATCCCCGCCGCTGTTCGTCCAGCCCGCCGCTGTAGGACAGCTCCGCGCCGTATCTGGCGGCGATACCGGCAAGACCGGCCCTCTTCAGCCTCTCCCGCGCCTCCGCCAGGGTCAGGCGGTGGCTGTCCAGATCGGCTCCCACGGCGATGCTGGTGCGCCCGTCGCGGCGGAAGATGGTGTGGAAGGACGGGCGCTCCTCAAGCGTGGCGATGGCGCGCAGCGGCGCATGAGCCCCGTTCGGCGCGCGGATGCGCAGATTGCGCAGGGCCTCCAGCCCCTTTCCATGCAGCGGGCGGCGGATGCGCACGGCGATTTCCTCCCCCTCGCGGGCGAAACGGCGCACGATCCGCCCCTCCAGGGCCTGGCGCACCTGGCTGCTCACCGCGTCGATGGAATAACCCAGGGCCCGCCCGGCGCGGGTCAGGCGGATACGCACGTCGCTCTTGCCCCAGGGCAGGTCGTCATCCACCGTCTGCACGCCGGGCATTGCGGCCAGCAGCTTCTCGATCTCCAGCGCCGCCTGTTTCAGGCGGAAGGGATCGTCGCCATGCAGGCGGATTTCCAGATCGCGCGGCGCGCCGCCGTGCCTGCGCACGCCGATGGAGAATTGCGCCAGCCCGGCGATGGGCGGCATGGCCCGTTTCCAGGCGCGCACGATGTCGCGGGTGCGCACATCGCGTTTTTCCGAAGCCGTCAGCTGCACGTCCAGCTGCGCCAGATGATCGCCGCTGGTATAACCCAGCTTGCCCAGCCAGGCGAAGGTGGCCCGCACCAGCTTGCGGCCTCCACCGAGTTTTCTTTCGGCGCGGCGCAGCGCTTCTTCCGCCGCGCCCAGAGCCGCCCGGGTGCGGGCGGCGGGCGTTCCCGGCTGCATGGCGATGCTGGCGGAGATGTATTCCGGCTCCGGTGAGGGGAAGAAATCGAAGCGCAGCCGCCCGCCGGCGATAACGCCGGTGCTGATGGCCAGCAGCGCCAGGGCCGCCGCCAGCGTGGCGTAGCGCCAGCGGCAGGCGGCGCGCGCCACGGGAGCGAAGAGATGATCGCGGAAACGGCTGAAGGCGGCGTCCAGCGCGCGGCGCATGCGGCCCGGTTGCGCGCTTGCGGTCAGGGCATGACGCAGGTGCGCGGGCAGAATGAAGAAGCACTCCACCAGCGAAGCGGCGAGCGCCGCGGCGATCACCAGCGGCAGGGCGGTCAGCATGTCTCCGACGCGCCCGCCAAAGAAGAACGTGGGGAGAAAGGCGGCGATGGTGGTCAGCGTCGCCGCCAGCACCGGCGGCAGCATGCGCATTGCGCCTTCCTCCGCCGCCCGCGCGGGAGGATAATGGCGCTCCCTGCGCAGATGGGCGGCGTGCTCCCCGACGACAATGGCGTCATCGACGATGATGCCGAGCACGAGGATGAGGGCGAAGAGCGAAAACATGTTGATGCTCTGGCCGCTCGCCCACATGACCGCCAGCGCCGCCAGCATGGAAACGGGAATCCCCGCCGCCACCCAGAGGGCGATGCGGGCGTCCAGAAAGATGAACAGAACGATCAGCACGATGATCAGTCCCTGAAGGCCGTTGACCACCAGCAGGCGGATGCGGTCCAGCAGATATTCGGCCCGCACGTCGAAGATCTCCGCCTTCATTCCGGCGGGCAGCCTGGAGCGGAATTTCTTCATGAAATCGTGCAGAATGCGGTTTGTCTCCAGCGTGTCCGCCTCCGGCGTGCGCTGGACTTCCAGCCGGATGGCCGGTTGCCCCTCATGCAGCCCGCGCACCTGATCCGCCGCCAGCTCCTCGCGCACCCTGGCCACGTCGCCGATGGTCAGCCGTTCTCCCGTGCGCGCCATGCGCAGGGGGATGGCGGCGATCTCCCCGGGCGTGTCGGCGCGCGCCACGCCATGCACGCTGCGCTCCGGGTCGCCATGCAGGCTGCCCGCCGGTCTGTCGCGGGCCTCCCGCGTGATGGCCTGGGCGATGCCGTCCATGGACAATCCATAGCGCACCAGGTTGCGCTCCGGCGTGGATATGGTGATCTCGGTATCGCGCGCGCCGGTCATGGTGACCCGGCTGATGCCCGCCGCCAGCAGGCCATCGCGGATGCGCGCCGCCCAGGCCTTGAGGGTCTTTTCGCTGAAAGGGCCAGTGACGAGCACCTTGGCGACGCGCTCGAAGCGGCGCACGAGACGCACCTTCGGCGGATCCATGCCGGCCGGCAGGGTGGTCACGTCGCCCACCGCCGTCTCCACTTCCCGGCGCACCGCTTCGGGATCCATGCCGCGGCGGAACTGCACCGCCATATAGGCGCTGCCTTCGCGCGCCAGACCGAAGAAATCCTCGACCCCGTCCAGATTGCGCAAGGCCGGCTCCAGATTGCGGATCACGGATTTTTCCATGTCGGTGGCCGAGGCTCCCGGCCACGAAAGACGGATGGAGACGCGCGGGTTTTCCCGCGTGGGCAGAAGCTGGGTGTTCAGCTGCTCCAGCGCCGCCAGTCCGGCGATGCACAGCAGGATCATCAGCAGGTTGGCCGCCGTGGCGTGCCGGGCGAAAAAACGCACCGGCGCGCCCATGGCCGAAAAACGCCGCTCCGGCGCATCTGAAGAACGGCCGCTCATTGTTTCACCGTCCGCACGCGCATGCCAGCCCGGGCGTTGGGCAGGGGGCTGACCATGACTTTCTCGCCGGTTTCCAGCCCTCCGGCGATGATGATCTCGCCGCCGTCCCGCCCCAAGGCGCGCACCTTGCGCGGCCGCAGCACGCCGTCCCGGATAATGAACACCCGGCCGCCGTCATGCAGCGCGCCTTCCGGCAGGCGCGTCACCTTGCGCGCCCGGGGCGCGGCGAGCATGACATCCACGAAGGAGCCGATGGGCGTTTTGCGCAGCAGATCGTCTGCGCCGCCGATGGAGGCGAAGGCCGTCACCGCGCCGCTCGCCGCGTCCACCTCCGGAGCGATGCGCGCAAGCCTGCCGGGCAGCGCAAGGCGCGTGTGTCCGGATTTCCAGATGATACGCACCGGAGCGCCGCGCAGGGAGCCGCCAAGAGCGAGCAGATCGCCATACTGATCTTCCGACATGGAGAACCGCGCTTCCAACCGCCCCTTGTCGGCCAGCAGCGCAAGCTCGCTGGAGGGCGTGACGTATTGCCCGGTTTCGGCCTGAGCGGAGAGCACGCGGGCGTCAAACGGCGCCTTGAGCACCGTATCGGCGAGATCGTGGCGCGCCAGCTTCACAAGCTCGCGCTGGCGGCGGATCTGGGCGGTATATTGCGCAAGCCGGGCGCGCGCGGCGCCGATGGCCCCCTTTTTCTGCGTGACGGCGAGCCGCCGCTGGGTTTCCGTCAGAATGGCGGCGTCCAGCGCCTTGCCGGAAGCCGCGCCGGAACCGGCCAGCTCGCGCACCCTGGCGAGATCGCGCCGCGCCAGCTCCAGCTGCCGGCGGGCATTCTTCAGGGAGGCTTCCTCCAGCGCGATCTGGGCCTCGTTCTCCCGGGCCTTGGCGCGCGCTTCCTCCAGCGCGGCTTCGGCCTGCGCCAGCGCCGCCCGGTAGGCGAAATCATCGAGCCGCACGAGGATTTCGCCCTTTTTCACCTCGCCGCCGGTGTGCAGCCGGGGATTGACCATGACGATGCGCCCGGACACCGGCATGCGCAGGCCAACCCTGTGGGGCGCGATGATGCGGCCATAGAAGCGCATGCGCGGACGCCACTCGCTCAACTTCACCCGCCGTATCTCCACGAGAGGCGCGGCCCGCCGCCCGCGCGTGCGCCAATTCGCCCCGCCCCTGCCATAGCGCGGCCCGCGCGGCCCGCGCTATGGCAGGGGC
>JALUFY010000371.1 GCA_027051995.1 Hyphomicrobiales bacterium | reverse complement strand
GTTCCGACCGCCGCGCCGCCGCGCCCATCAGCCCGGCCTTGTTCAGCTCCTCGGGGTAGCGCTGGCGGACATGGCGCAGCAGGGAGCGGGCCGCCAGTCTATGCTGGGGGCTTTCGCGTTGCAGAAGGCGGGAGATCTCCGAAAAGGGAATTTCGCCGTTTTCGAAACTGTCCAGAAGAGCGGCCAGGGCCTGGGCCATTTTCATCGCCTCGCCGGGATGATCGCGGATCAGGGCGGCCAGCGGCGAATCGTCCTTTCCGGCCCATTCATTGATCAGCCGGGCGAGCAGAAAGCGGCGCGGCAGCGGCTGGATGGCGGGCGGCAGGTCGGCGGCGGGATCATCGGCGGCGGCGGCCAGGGCCAGCTCGTCCTCGTCCACGTCGCCCAGGGGATGAATGCGGGCCAGTATCTGGCTTTGCGAGGGAGCCTGCTCCAGAAGCGCGGCGGACAGCGCCCGAGCGGCGCGGCGGGAGGGCAGAAAGACCGCCCAGTCCGCAAGCTCGTGCGGAGCGGGCGGTTTTCCGCCGGGAACGGGCAGATCGCCGGACAGCATGGCGCGCGCCAGGGCGGGGAGAAAATCCGCATCCGGCGGAATGGTGTAAAGTCTTGGCCGGGCGCGATCTTTGCCGTTCATGCTCTGGCGTTCCAATTCCGCATGGCCCCTTCGGCCACGCCGATGGCCTCCGGCGTGCCCACATGCAGCCACAGGCCGTCATGAGAGATACCATACATGCGCCCCTGCGTCATGGCGGCGTCAAACAGCAGGTTCATCGAAAAGGCCCCTTCGGGCGCATGGGCGAAAAGGCGCGGGTGAACGATATAGACGCCGGTGAAGGCCTGCGCGCCTTCTCCGCCCGGCGCGCGGATGATCCGGCCTTGCGGATCGATGACGAAATCGCCCTTTCCGGCATAGCCCACGGCGCGCTCCAGCGGCGCGGTGAGCACCAGGCAGTCCATGCGCGCATCGTCCCATGTGGCGGCCAGACGGCTCAGGGCGGGGGTTTCGCCATCGAGCCAGAAACTGTCGGAATTGAGGGCGAAGAAGGCCTCCTTGCCGAGCAGCGGCAGGGCCTTCTTCAGCCCGCCGCCAGTTTCCAGAATGTCATCGCTTTCATCGGAGAGCAGAATTTCCGGCGGCGGTATCTGGCTGGCGGCCCAAGCGGCGATCTGGCCGGCCAGCCAGTGCATGTTGACCACCGCCTTTCGCACGCCGTGCGCGCGCAGGCGGGCCATGACATGATTGATGAGGGGGGCGCCCGCCACCTCGATGAGCGGCTTGGGGCGCTCAAGGGTGAGCGGGCGCATGCGCTTGCCGAACCCGGCGGCGAGGATCATGGCGGAAGAGATGCTCATGGCGTCACGAGGCCTCCTGGCGCAGGCGCTGACGGTCCAGGGCCTCGGGCAGATGACGGGCGAACCACTCCGCCAGCGGCCGCAAGTCCCGGTGCGCGAGATTTTCGGTGAGATAACCGGAGACATGGGGCATGTGGGCCAGATAGGCGGGCTTGCCGTCGCGGTCGTTGAGGCGGGCGAAAATGCCCAGCACCTTGCAGGCGCGCTGCGCGCCCATGACGACATATGCGCGGCGGAAGGCTGCGGCGTCAAAATCCGGGCCGGCGGCGGCGCGGGCGGCGCAATAGCGCGCCAGCATTTCCTTTCGCAGATCACGGGGGATTTCGATGCGCGCGTCCTGCAACAGCGAGGCCAGATCATAGGCGGCGGGGCCCATGACCGTGTCCTGGGTGTCGATGAGGCCAAGGCGCGCCAGGCCCCGGCGCTCCTTGAGCAGCAGCAGGTTGGGCGAGTGATAATCGCGCAGAACCCAGACCGGATGGCCCACGCGCGCCAAGGGGAACAGACCGCTCCAGATGGTGGCGTATTCCTCCACGGCGTCACGGGGGGCGGGCGCGCGCTTCAGGCGCGGCCAGAGCCATTCGGTGAGCAGGCGCACCTCGATGCCGAAGGCGGCGTCGTCATAGGGGCGCACCACATGCGCATCCCCGCCGGGCAGGGAAACCTCACCGGGCCATTCGCGCCCGGCCATGTCCGCCAGCACATCCACCGCCAGCTCCAGGGGCCGTTGCATATCGCCCCGCCTGTAGAGCTTGCCGAAGACGGCCTCGCCCAGATCCTCGATGAGCATCAGCCCGGCGGGAAAGTCATGGGCCAAGGTGCGCGGGGCGGAATAGCCCCTTTCGCGCAGCACCGAATTGATGGCCTCCACGGCGCGGATGTCATGGGAGAGGTTGGCGATCTCGTCATAGCTGCGGCCATTATAGAC
>JALUFY010000370.1 GCA_027051995.1 Hyphomicrobiales bacterium | reverse complement strand
GCCTTTACGCGCATGGCGCGGCGCGCTCAGCCATATCCCGGCGAAATCCGCCCCGGCGCGCCGCGCCATGCGCGTAAAGGCCGCTCTTTCGCGCTCCTTTGAAAAGACCGCGTCCACCACCACGGGCCAGCCCGAGGCCGCCACGGCTTTAGCCTTTTCAAGAAGGCTTTCATAAACGGCGTTGGAGGCCGCCTGCGTGTAATGCTCCGGCCCAAGACGGGTGAATTCGTCCACCCCGGCCATGCGCTTGCGCTCCACGTCCGTGCGCAGATGCACCGCGCCCGGCCCCGCGCCAACGCGCGCCGCCAGCGCCGCCGCCAGGGTCGTCTTGCCGCTGCCGGAGAATCCCCCCACGGCGATGACGCGCGGCCTTTGCTCCCGCGCGCAGGACAGGGCCGTGCGCAGATAGGCGCGCGCCTCGTCTTCTTTCGCCGTCCTTTCCGCGCCGCTTTTCTGCTCCGCCAGATCCATCAGCACCATGGCCCGGATGGCCGCCCGGCAGGCGCAGAACAGCCCCATGAGCCCCGCGCCCGCGTAATTCGCCTCATCGGCGGAAAATTGCAGCCAGGCATTGAACACCCGGCTGGCGGTGTCCCTCCGCCCCCGGTGGATCAGATCCATGAGCAGAAAGGCCAGATCATGAAGAATGTCCACCGTCGCCAGCTCTTCGCTGAACTCCAGCGCATCGAACAGCATCGGCCTGTCATCCGCCAGCACGATATTGCCCAGATGCAGATCGCCATGACAGCGGCGCACGAAGCCCGCCCGCGCCCGCCGCTCAAGGAGGGGAGCATGTGTCTCAAGCAGCCCCGCAAGCCGCGCCAGAAGCGCCCGCGTCTCCTCCCTTCCCAGCGCCTTTTCGCGCGCCCCGAGTGCCGCGGTTAATTCGTCAAGCACCCGCCGCATGATCCGCGCGCCATGCGCCCGGCCGTGAACCGCCGCCTTAGCATGGCTTTGCGCCACCGTTCGCGCCAGCGCCCGCGTGACCGGCGCGCCAAGCGGCCCGCGCCGCACGATCTCCGAGAAGATGTCATCGGGGTCGAAGCGGCGCATGCGCACCAGCCATTCCACGGTTTCGCCTTCGCCATCCACCGCCAGCGCCCCACCGGGCGCTTTCGTCACCCGGCTCAGGCCCAGATAGAGCGCGGGCGAAAAGCGCCGGTTGATCTCAAGCTCGCGCCGGCACATGGCGTGGCGCTTCTCCAGGGTGGAAAAATCCAGGTAGGGCAATTTGAGCGCCTTTTTCATCTTCCAGGCGCGCCGCCCCGCCAGAAAGACCCGGGAGATATGAGTCTCGATGCGCTCAACGGCGCGCACGTCCCCCGGCCAGGCCGATGGCCTGCTCAGAAAGGAGACGATATCGTCCTGCGTGTTCATGGCCGGGCGCTTTCATTCACCGGGTTCAGTTTCGCCGCGCGCGCAAGCCCGCGCATTGATTCGCGTCAACGGAGGCAAAAAAACATCAAGCCTTTGATTCAGGTCAATGCAATTGTCCTCTTGTGTCTGTAAAGGGAGTCTCGACAGTTCGCCGCCGGGAGCGATGTGTTCGTGGCGGCAGCGCGAAAGGGGTGGTGGGATCTGCCGAGAAAGCCAGCTGTCGCTTCGTTCCCCCCACTTTCCGTTGGAAACCGCCGCCCCTGACCTCTTCATGGCAAGCCACCGGGCCGCGCGGGCATCCCCCGTGCGGCCTATTGCGTTGACGCCCCCGCTGTGCTGTGCTGTCTCTTGGTATCATCCAGACGGTGAGTGGGGACGACAGCATGAACGCGCCGCCAGGAAAAGACATCATATTGCCACGGGCGCTGGCCGGCTGCCGGAATTGTCCGGCTCATGCCGGTGGCGGCGTCTGCGAGGCCATTGGCGCGGAGGAGCTTGCGGCCCTCAACCGCATCGCCCATCACAAGACCATCCCCGCCGGCCAGATCATCTTCGCCGAGAACGAGGAGCCGGCCTTTTTCGCCAATATCCTCTCCGGCGCGGTCAAGCTCACCAAATCGCTGGCCGATGGCCGCCAGCAGATCGTCGGCATTCTCTTTCCGCCGGATTTCCTCGGCCGCGCCCTGGGCGGCGCGAACGCCTGCTATGCCGAGGCGGCGACGGATACCGGATTGTGCTGCTATCCGGCCGGCGCCTTCACCGCCCTGATGAAGCGCTATCCCGCCCTGGAGCACCGGCTTTACGAAAAGACCCTCGATGAACTCGACAGCGCCCGCGACTGGATGGTGCTGCTGGGCCGCAAGACGGCGCGCGAGAAAGTGGCCAGCTTTCTCTACATGCTGGCC
>JALUFY010000369.1 GCA_027051995.1 Hyphomicrobiales bacterium | reverse complement strand
GATGGCAGGTCTCCTGGCTCGCGGCTCGAACGCTCTCCCGTCCGCCTTCCCGGCCTCTCGCGGGCCAGTGGCGCGAACAGACGGAAGACCTCGCCGCCTACAGTTGCGGGGGCAGCCGCGGCATTGGGGCAAGGGCCCCGCACCGCGTTCCCTTGTTAATCCCCGGAAAGGGGAACCATCACGCCAAAGGCTAGCGCCCGCCCCGCCGCGTTGTCAATGGATGTGCGAATAATTATCAGCGCGATCCATTTGCGCGAAGACGGCCCATCCGCCGCCGGGCGAAGCGGGCGGGAAAACGGCGGGTGTTGAGGAGAAATGGCGAGGGGATGGTACAGCTGGGTGGACTCGAACCACCGACCCCTGGATCCACAATCCAGTGCTCTAACCAACTGAGCTACAGCTGCGTCCATGCCCGGCGCGCCAGTATAGCCCCGGCGCGGAACGGGCGCAAACTATGCCGCCTCGCGGGGGATTTCAAGAGCCTTTTGCCCCGCTGGCGCAAAAACCGCGCAAGCGATGGCCCGTGCGCCCATTTTTCCTGTGGACGCGACGCGCCGGGATGGTTAATTTTGTCTTGATAAAGATGCGGGCCTTTTGTTGCTCCGCCGCTGCGGAAGCAGGGGGCGGGGCGGTGTTGTTGCGATGCGCCGCGCGGGTGACGCGCGGTTATGAACGGGGGCAAAAAGGTCTTTTTCATGTCCGTTCCTGATCTGCAAACCTTGCGCGATCTGCCGCGTCCCGCCTGGCTGTGGGACGCATCGGCGCGGCGCGTCGTCTGGGCCAATCCGGCGGCCCTGGCCTTTTTCGGCGAGGCCTCGCTGCTGGATCTGGCCGAGCGCCCCTTTGACGCGCGCGAGCCCGGCGTGGCGGCCCTGGCCGAGGCCGCCGGGACGCTCGAGGCGGGCGGCGAGGTGGAATGCGAGCTGGATTTTCCCTCCGCTCCGGCCGGCGCGCCGCTGAAGACGGTGCTGCGCCGCCATCTGCTGGGCGATGGCCGCCCCGGCATTCTCGCCGTGGCCTGCGAGGCCCTGCCGCCGGAGCGCGCCGGGCATCCGGGCCTGTTGCGCGAGGTGCTCGATTCCATGCCCCTGCCGGTGGCCGCGCTGGACGCCGAAGGGGCGCTCGTCTATGCCAATCCGGCGGCGCTGGAGCTGTTTGACGAGGCCGCCCTGGCGCGTCTTTCCGGGCTGTTCGGCGCGCCGGAACTGGAGGACTTCCTCGCCCGCGCCCGCCGCGCCGGCACCGCCGCGCTCACCCGCCGGGGCGAAACCCGGCTGGGCCCGCGCGATATCCGCGTTACCGCCCGCCTGACGGAGCGCGGCGGCGGGAAGCGCGATGACCTGTTCACCGTCATGCTGGAGGATGTCACGGAGCGCCGCGCCCTGGAGCGCGCCATGAGCGCGGGCGCGATGCCGCTGCCGCCCGCTCCCGCCGCGCCGCGTGAAGCCACGGAGACGGAAACGGAAGAAGACACCGCCGGGACACCGCCCGGACAGGCGGATGAGGCGCAAAAGGCGGATGAAACGCCCAGGGCCAAACCGCGCCTGCCGCTCAGCCGGGAGGATGTCCAGACCTTCCGCCGCCTCTCCGAGGCCGCGCCGGAGGAGTCGAAAGAGGCGGCGGAAAAGACGCAGGCCCGGCCCGCCGCCGGAGATGCCGGAAAGGCGGAACAGACGCGTGACGAACAGCCGGAAGACAGCGCAAAAGAGCAACCGGCCCATACCCCGAAGGCCGATGCCGCCGCAGCGCCCGCGCGGGCCCGCAAGCAGCCGGAAGAAGCCGCGCCGCGACGGGAGCGCCCGGAAACGCCCGCTCTGGTGCGCGATGTGCTGGATCACCGCCCCGAGCCCATTCTTCTGCACCGGGCGCGGGATTTCTATTACGCCAACACGAAGGCGCGCGAGCTTTTCGGCTTCGATGCCAGTGCCCCGGCCTGGGATGACATGACAAACGAGCTGGCCGCCGTCAGCGAGGGCGGCATCGTCTCCTTGAGCGGAAAGGACGGCGAAACCCGCCGCTTCAGGCTCAAGCGCGATGTCTTCCCCTGGCGCGACGGGGCGGTCGTCCAGTCCACGCTGTTCGAAGTGAAAGAAGCCGGAGAAGCCCCGGAAGAAGAAAAGGAAGAACAGGCCGCGCCGGAAGCGCCGCAAGCTACGGCGGAGGCGGAACGGGAGGAGCGGCGGGAGACTTCCGCCGCCGCGTCCGGCTCAGGCGCGCAAAAACCGCCGGAAGAGAAAAGGGAAACGGAGCCGGCCAAAAAAAGCGCCCCCGTGGTGCGTATCGT
>JALUFY010000368.1 GCA_027051995.1 Hyphomicrobiales bacterium | reverse complement strand
GCCGCGAGGGCGCTGGCGTTTTCGCGCTCGAAGGAGGCGATGACGCGCGCCAGACGGCTTTCGCTGGTGACGCGCACGAAGCGCCAAGGCTGCGCGAAGCCGACGGATGGCGCAAGATGGGCAAGCTCCAGACATGCGCGCAAGGTGTCTTCCGGCACCGGATCGGGCCGGAAGGCGCGGATATCGCGCCGCCAGCGCAGCAGGGCGGCGAAGGCGTCCCGGAAAGCGGGGCCGAAATGGGGCGGGTTTGTCATGTCACGTCTCCAGCCATGCTCAGCAGGCGCTCCAGATCGAGATGGGCGCGCAGATGTTCCGCCAGATCATCCAGCGTCCGTTCCACATGCGCCGCGTAGGACGGGGCGAAATCTTCCGCGCCAAGAGCGCTCAGAAACGCGCGGCGGAAGGCGTCCGAGGCGAAGGCCCCGTGCAGATAAGTGCCGGAGATGAGGCCATCGGGGCTGGCCGCGCCTTCCGGCTTTCCGTTCACCCTGGCGAAGGGGACGGCGCAATCGGGGCCGGAGGTTTCGCCAAGGTGGATTTCATAGGCCCGGATGGGCTGGCCCGTGGCGGCGTGAATGGCGGCCCTCTCGCGGGTGGTCTTCTCCGCCGTCAGGGTGGTTTGCACATCCAGCAGCCCCAGGCCATCGGCGGAGCCGGGCGGGCCTTCAATCCCCCGCGGGTCATGGATGCGCCTGCCCAGCATCTGATAACCGCCGCAGACGCCAAGGACGCGCCCGCCCTGGCGCGCATGGGCCAGAATGTCGATGTCCCAGCCCTGACGGCGCAGGAAGGCGAGATCGGCCAGGGTGGACTTGCTGCCCGGCAGGATGATCAGATCGGCGTCCCGGGGCAGGGGGCGGCCCGGTGCGATGATGTGCAGCGAGACATTTGGCTCCAGCCGCAGCGGGTCGAGATCGTCGAAGTTGGCGATGCGCGGCAGGCGCGGCACGGCGATCTTGACGCCCTGGCCGGAGGAGGGGCGGGTCTGCTCAAGCGCCACGGCGTCCTCGGCGGGCAAGTTCGCGGCTCCAGAGAAATGCGCTACGACGCCAAGGCAGGGCCGCTTTGCGCGCTCCTCGATGAAGCGCAGCCCTTGCGAAAACAATTGCGGATCGCCGTGGAAGTTGTTGATGATGAAGCCCTTTATGCGCTCCGCGTCCGCCGGGCCGATCACTTCCAGCGTGCCGATAAGGGAGGCGATGACGCCGCCCCGGTGGATATCGCCAACAAGGATGACCGGCGCGTTCACCGCCCGCGCGAAGCCCATGTTGGCCAGATCGCCGTCTCTGAGATTGACTTCCGCCGGAGAGCCCGCGCCCTCGACGATGATCAGAGCGGCGCTTTCGGCCAGCCGCCGGAAGCTTTGCAGAATGGCGGGCATGAATTCGGCCCGGCGGGCGAAATATTCGCGCGCGCCGAGGGTCATTCCGCGCCTGCCCTGGATGATGACCTGCGCGCCGCGCTCCGATTCGGGCTTCAGCAGCACGGGATTCATGTCCGTGTGCGCGGGGCGGCGGCAGGCCAGAGCCTGAAGGGCCTGGGCGCGGCCGATCTCGCCGCCGTCCGCGGTGACCGCCGCGTTGTTGGACATGTTCTGCGGCTTGAAGGGCGCGACGTTCAGCCCGGCATCGGCGAAGGCGCGGCACAAACCGGCGCAAATCAGGCTCTTGCCCACGTTGGAGCCGGTGCCCTGTATCATGAGAACGCGGGCGCTCATGGCGCGGCGTCCGGCGCGGGGCAGATGATATGGGCGAAGGAGCCGCAGACAGTGTTCCTGACCATGCCCATGGGAGGCAATGCATCCCCTTGCGAATCGGCGGCCTCGAAGAGCGGCGGCGCGTCAGCTTTCGAGAGCGTGCGGGCGAAATGGAATTCATGGCCGCGCAGGCGGGCGGGAAAGGGCAGGGGGGAGGCATGGACAAGCTCCCGGTAGCCCAGATGCAGCCGGGGGCTGGCGAAGGAAGTGGAAAGGGGCAAAAGCCCGGCCATTTCATGGGGGCGGCCCTGCTTGTCCGTCAGGCTTTCGCCCAGCGCCATGTAGCCGCCGCACTCGCCATAGATCAGCGCGCCCCTGTCCGCCGCCGCGCGCAGCCCCTGTTTGAAGCGGCCAGCGGCGGCGAGTCTGCCCGCGTGCAGCTCGGGATAGCCGCCGGGCAGGAAGACAGCGCTTGCCTCCGCGTCGGGGGCTTCATCGGCCAGCGGCGAGAAAAAGGAGAGCTCCGCGCCCTGATCGCGCCAGTCCTTCAGCAAGTGGGGATAGACGAAGGCGAAGGCGTCATCAAAGGCGATGGC
>JALUFY010000367.1 GCA_027051995.1 Hyphomicrobiales bacterium | reverse complement strand
AGGAAGCCATCCTCGCCCTGTGGCTGGAAAGCCGCTATTCCAAGGACGAGATCCTGCAGCTTTACCTCAACCGCGTCTATTTCGGCGCCGGTGCGGTGGGCATTGAAAAGGCGGCGCAGAAATATTTCGGCAAGTCGGCGCGTGAGCTGACACTTGGCGAAGCGGCCATCCTCGCCGGCATGCTCAAGGCGCCGGCGCGATACAACCCCATTCTTCATCCCGAAAGAGCGAAAAAACGCGCCGCCCTCGTCATTGAGGCCATGCGCGAGCAGGGCTTCATCACCGAGGAAGAGGCCCGCAATGCCCTGAAGGGCGCCAACCCTGTCAAGCCATCCGCCTATGTTTCGGCCACGCAATACATCGTGGACTGGGTGGTGGATCAGCTGCCTGATCTCATAGGCGATTTCAAGCAGTCGATCGTGGTGGAAACCACACTGGATGCCACCATTCAGCGCAAGGCCGAACAAACGCTCGTGCGCACGGTTCGCAAATATGGCAAAAAACGGCGCTTCTCGCAGGGGGCGATGGTGGTCATGGCCGCCGATGGCGCTGTCAAGGCCATGGTCGGCGGTGTTTCCTACAAGCGCAGTCAGTTCAATCGTGCCGTCAAGGCCCGCCGTCAGCCCGGTTCGGCCTTCAAGCCCTTCGTCTATCTCACGGCGCTGGAAATGGGCTGGACGCCGGACAGCATCGTGCTCGATGCGCCCTTGCAGATCGGCAAGTATCGGCCGGAGAATTATGGCCGCAAATATTATGGCGAGGTCACCCTGAAGAAGGCGCTGGCCCTGTCGCTGAATACCGTGGCGGTGCGGTTGTGCGTGGCCGTGGGCCCGGAGAACGTGGCGGCGACGGCCTATCGTCTCGGCATCACCTCTCCGCTCAATCCCGTTCCCGCGCTGGCCCTTGGCGTGTCCGAGGTTTCGCTGCTGGAGCTTGTGGGCGCCTATGCGCCCTTTGCCAACGGCGGCAAGGCGGTGGTGCCCTATATCGTCACCCGCATCACCACCCGCGACGGCAAGGTGCTTTATGAACGCAAGGGCTCCGGTCTCGGTCAGGTGATCGAACCGGCGGACCTTGGCGCCATGAACGAGATGATGCGCGGGGTCGTCGCCTATGGCACGGGCAAGGCCGCGCGAATTCCGGGGCGAGACATTGGCGGCAAGACCGGCACCACCCAGAACTATCGTGATGCCTGGTTCGTCGGCTACACCTCAGGGCTTGTTGCCGGTGTCTGGCTTGGCAATGATGACAACACGCCCATGCGCCGGGTCACGGGGGGCTCATTTCCCGCCCGCATCTGGAAAGCCGTCATGGAAAGAGCCCTGAAAAACCGTCCGGCCACGCCGCTTCCCGGCACGTATGCGCCCGAGACCGATCTGGCTCCCTGGGAGGAGGAAAGGCGGGTGGCGCAAAGGAACAATGGCGGCATTGTCAGTTTTCTCACCCGCATCTTTGGCGGCACCCCGCAGCCGGAACCCCGGGCGGATATGCCAACGGCACCGGAATTCCGGCCTGAAAGGCAGCCGCGCGAAAAGCGCTACAACTTCCGCCCCGCCCGCCGCACCATCAGCCGCGGAGCAGACGGCCGCCGCCGCATCCAGAACTTCGGCCCGGCCCGATAGACCATCCGCCCTGATCAGGAAAATACAGCCCAGCACAGTGAATGGCGGAGAGGGTGGGATTCGAACCCACGGTGCCCGAAAGGGCACAACGGTTTTCGAGACCGCCCCGTTCAACCACTCCGGCACCTCTCCGGCCAAGGGAACGATCGTTCCGCGGGGCGAAGAGGGACATAGCGCAGCTTGTGCCGTTTCTCAAGGGGGGCGCCTTTTGGCGTTCTCCTTTAATATCATTGAGGCTAAAGGCACTGGAAAGTCCATTCTCTTTCCAGTTGGCCGTGCCCGGCTGCGTTAGCGGGGGGATCTTCCGTATCACGCAAGTGTTTATGCGCTTGACCTGCAAAAGGGCTTTGTGGCATATCTCCGCGCAACCTGCGGCGGGCTTTTTTTATTCAAGGCCTGCCGTTTTTGTGCTTGTTTCGCCGCCTTGCCTTCCCGCCCGCGGGAAGTGTCTGAAGCGGAAAACGAGTGAAATCCGGCCTGCTGCCCCAGGCAAGAACAACAACGATACAAGTCCGCCCCTTGCATGTGGTGGCCTCTCCCTGGCCCCGAAAAGCGGCGGCGCCGTGCGGCGCAGGCGAAAACAAAAGGCAAGAAAGAAGGAAGGACACTTCGCCATGTATGCAATCGTGAAAACCGGCGGCAAGCAGTATCGGGTGGCGCCGCAGGATGTGA
>JALUFY010000366.1 GCA_027051995.1 Hyphomicrobiales bacterium | reverse complement strand
GCCATGAGCGGCGCGGGGCCGGCAGGCGCATGGGCCGCGCCGCTCATGGCGCAGGTTCCGGCGGGCGCGCAAGTGGAGAAAATGGCGCTGGATGGCGAACGGCTTGCCGTGCATGTGCGCCACCCCGGCGGCGGCGGCGAAATCCTCGTCTTCAACCTGCGCAAGAAGGCGCTGACCGGGCGCATTCTGCTGGAGAAGAAATAACGGCGCGGTCAGGAATGTGCCGGGAAGGGCGCGGCATGACGAATCTGGTAATTGCCGGGAAGCAGGCCCGGTGGTGGAGAATTTCCCCGGAGATCGCCGCGTTTCGCGGCCCGGTCAGTTGCGCGCCAGCACGATGCGGGCGTCCGCGTGGCCTTCTTCGGCCAGGCGGCCCAGCAGGCTTTCGGCGTCCTCGCGGCTGGCCAGCGGGCCCAGCCGCACGCGCCAGTAGCGCGCTCCGCCGATGTCCACCGGGGCCACCTGCACCGGGCCGATGCGGCCAAGCCGCTCCCTCGCCGCCCGCGCGTTTCGAGGATCGGCGTAGGAGGCCGCCTGCACGTAGTATCCGGGCGCGTCCGCCGAACCGGCCGGCTGGATATCGGGCCGGGCGGGGCGGGCGCTGGCCACCATCGTGGCGGGCGGAGTGGCGCCACGCACGGCGGCTATGAGCGTCGCGCGGCCGGCGCCGGAGCCGTTCATGCGGTTCAGCGCGGCCAGCTTGCGCCGGTCATCGCCCAGCGGCGCGGGGCCGAGGTATTCCACCTTCACCCGCGTCTTGCCCTTGCGCATGTAATCGAGCCTTGAGGCGGCGGCTTTCGAGAGATCCATGATGCGGGTGCCGACGAAGGGCCCCCGGTCATTGACGCGCACCACAACCGAGCGGCCGTTGGCCAGGTTGGTGACCCGCGCATAGGAGGGCAGCGGCATGGTCGGATGGGCGGCGGAGAGATAGTTCATGTCGAACCATTCGCCGTTGGATGTCTTGCGGCCATGGAACTTCGGCCCATACCAGGAAGCCATGCCGATTTGCACCGGTATGGGATGGTCCGTCGGATAGAAGGTGCGCCCGGCCACCGTGTAGGGCTTGCCGACATGGCGCTTGCCGCCGCCCTTGGGCAGCGGGCCGGATTTCGTGTATTTGGGGCTGCCCTTGCCGGCGAAGGGATCAAGCTTCTTCGACGAGGAACAACCGGAAAGGGCAAGGCCCATGATGATGACGCCGCTCATGGCGGCCAGCCCGGAAAGGGATGCGTATTTCGTGATCGCGGCCATGTGTCCGCCTCCTGCCAATCCGCTCGCTGTGCCTTTTCCGCGATGGAAAAGCCGCGAATTTGTTTCAATTTGCGCGGATTATGCGCCCGGCGGGGTAAACGCCGGGTTCAGAAAGACGGTTAATGAATGGTTGCCGGAAAGGGGCGAAGGCCTCAGGGCTTGGCCGTCTGCTCCGCTTTCGCGGGCTCATCCTGCGTGGCGGGCTGCTCTTTCGCCGCCGCCCCGGATTGCGCCTTGTCCGCCCCGGTATCCGGGCCGGGCGGTGTGAGCCGCCTGAGAAGCGCCTCGGCGCGGGCGAGATTCCGGCGCGCCGCGGCGATGTCCAGTCTGGCGGCGCGGGCGTAGTAATCGCGCGCCTTTTTCAGATCCTTGCGCACGCCCCAGCCGAGCTCGTGCATGCCGCCAAGATTGTTCAGCGCCCAGGGATCGTTTTTCGCCGCCGCCTTCTCCAGCAGGGCCAGCGCCGGGGCCAGGGCGCGCTTGACGCCTTTTCCGGTGAGATAAAGCAGGGCGAGATTGTTCATCGAGCGGGTGCTGCCGGCGTTGGCGGCTTTTTCATACCATTGCGCGGCAAGCGCCGGGTTCTTCTCCATGCCCTGGCCGTGCTCGTAGCTCCAGGCGAGCCAGTGCATGGCCTGAACATGACCCTGTGCGGCGGCGGCCTTGTAGAGAATGGCCGCCGTGCTGTCGGACTGGCGGATGCCCTCGCCGCCGGTCTGGACGATGCGCGCCAGCCTGAATTGCGCGCCCGCGTCGCCGCGCTGGGCGGCCCGGCGATACCAGCTGGCGGCCTTGCGCAGGGACTTGCGCGCCCCATCCGCGCCGGTTTCATAGGCCTTCGCCACGCGGATCATGGCCTGCACATTGCCGGTCTTTGCCAGCTTGAGCAGCTTGACGAAGCTCAGCCTGTCCAGATTAACCGGTTTGTTTTCCTTCCGCCCGGTTTTCGCATGCGCCCTGGTCTTCTGCCGGATGACCTTGGCGGCGCCGGCCGGCGGCGGGGCGGCCAGAGCGGCGGCCAGCGCCACGCAGACGATCGCCGC
>JALUFY010000365.1 GCA_027051995.1 Hyphomicrobiales bacterium | reverse complement strand
CCGGTCGCGCGTGGCGCGCCTGCCGCCGGGCTACGCCGGGCCGGTGCATGTGCTCATCGACGGCAGGCGCGCCACGCGCGACCGGCGCGTCGTCATCGATCAGGCGGCGCGCTACGGCATCGTCGGCAAGGATCAGACCATCCGCTTTCACATCGCCCAGACCGGCGGCGGCGCGAAAGACCGGGTGCGCGTCACCATCCGCCTGGATGGCGAGGAATGGGGCGTTCTGACCGCGCGGCCCGGCAAGACGGTGGAAATGGAGCTGCCGGTGGCCCACGCCGGGCAGAACATAGCCGAGATCATCGCCGCGCCGATGCCCGGCGGCGAGCTGTCCATGCGCAACAATCACGCCGTCATCGTCACCCGGGGCGTGCGCGACCGGCTGCGCGTGCTGCTCATCTCCGGCAAGCCGCATCCGGGCGAGCGTGTCTGGCGCAATCTGCTGAAGGCCGACCCGTCCGTCGATCTGGTGCATTTCACCATCCTGCGCCCGCCGGAGAAGCAGGACGGCACGCCCATCCGCGAATTGTCGCTCATCGCCTTTCCCACCCGCGAGCTTTTCGTGGAGAAGCTCGACAGCTTCGATCTCATCATCTTCGACCGCTATCAGCGGCGCTCCATCCTGCCGGCCGCCTACATGGCCAACGTGGCCCAATACGTGCGCGACGGCGGGGCGGTGCTGCTCACCGCCGGGCCGGAATACGCCGGGGTCTATTCACTCTTCCGCTCGGCCCTGGCCGGCGTCATTCCAGCGCGTCCGGCGGGCGGCGCGCGCATGCGTCCCTTCCGGCCCCGGCTGACGAAAATGGGCCTGCGCCATCCGGTGACGCGCGGGCTGAGCGGCGCGGGAAAGACGGAGAAGGACAAGCCGCGCTGGGGGCGCTGGCTGCGCATCATCCCGGCGCGGGCCGGAGACGGCGCGCAGGTGGTCATGAAGGGGCCATCGGGCGAGCCACTGCTGGTGCTGGCGCGCAAAGGCGAGGGACGCATCGCCACGCTTTTGTCCGATCACATCTGGCTGTGGGCGCGCGGTTATGACGGCGGCGGCCCTTATGTGGAGATCATGCGCCGCTTGGCCCACTGGCTGATGAAGGAGCCCGATCTGGAGGAAGAGGCGCTCACCGGAACCGCCTCCGGGAACGGCCTTCTGGTGACCCGCCGCACCATGGCGGACACACCTGAGCCAGTGCGCGTGACCGGCCCGGACGGCAAGAGCTTCACCTTGGCCATGCGCAAGGCCGCGCCGGGCGTGTGGAAGGGAATGGTGAAAAACGCCAGACCCGGTCTCTACCGGCTGAAAAGCGGCAATCTGGAGCGTCTGGCGGCCAGCGGCGGCATGGACAATCTGGAAATGCGCGCCCTTTCGGCCACCGATAAAATCCTCGCCCCCGTGGCGAAGGCCACCGGCGGGGCGGTGCGCTGGATCGCGGCGGCGGGCGATGGCCTGCGCATTCCCCGTCTGGTCAAGGCGCGCCCCGGCCGCGTCATGGCCGGCGGCGGCTGGCTTGGCCTTAAACAGGCCGGAGCCTCGCGCCTTCTGGCCGTGGAGCGCACCGCCCTGTTTTCCACCCTCCCCATGCTGGCGCTCGCCCTGCTGCTGCTCGGTGTGGCCTGGTGGACGGAGCGGCGATAGAAGGGGGAAGAAGGGATATTATCGCCACACACCGCACCACCCTTTGCCGTATGGGGATTTCATCCCCTTCCGGCATGATATTTCTGTCCCATCACCCCTTCTTCCCCTTCTTTCCCTTCTTCTTGTGATCCATGAAGCGTTTGAAGCGGGCGCAGGGGTCTTCGCGCCGGGCGCGCGGGGTGATGATGATGATATCGGCGATCTCTTCGGGGTTTGCGTCCTTCGGCAAAACGTCGCGGACGGTTTTGTCCTTTTCATTGACTTCCGCCAGCCACACCACCAGCGGGCGGGGCGCGCCTTCATGACGGGCCAGATAGAAGGGGGCGGCGCGATCCTTGCGCGCGTGGCCGTCTCCGGCGATCAGCACGGCCGATCCCTTTGTCTTCCAGCCGTCATGCAGCGCCTTGCCCATGAGGGCGTCGCGCACCCTTTGCACATGGCTCATGGCCTTCGCCGCGCTGGCGGGGATCATGTCGCAATGGCTCTTGACGATCTCCTTCTCCATCGCCTTTTGCTGTGCGGCGGGCAGCGGGGCGAGCTTCAGCTCCGCGCGTCTTTCCGCGTCCAGCATAGAGACGCCCTTTCGCGCCAGCGGCCTGACCTGATCCTTCGGCAGACCGGCGGGGACGGGAAGACCGCCGGTCTGCCGAAGGATCAGGTCAGGC
>JALUFY010000364.1 GCA_027051995.1 Hyphomicrobiales bacterium | reverse complement strand
CCAGGCCAATACCGTGCCCGCGGGCTCGCTTGACGCCGGTTTCGGCCCCGCCGCGCGCCCGGTGGCCGAGGCCGCCGCCAGCGGCATTTTCCAGCTGGTGCGCAAACTGCGCTGAAAAGCCCCCATGTTTTCCCCCGCCGCGCCATCAAGGCGGTTGACTCAAGCGCCCGCCCGCTGGTTTAAGGGGGGCAGTTTTTGGCTGGGCGCGCAAGCGCCCTCGGGGCCGGCCAGCCGTTCCGCCAGGGCGGGCGGCGCATGCGGGATGAAAGAACCGTCATGAAACTCATTTCAGGAAACGCCAACCGGCCGCTGGCCGAGGCGATCGCCGCCTATCTCAACAAGCCGATGACGAAATGCACCGTGCGCCGCTTCGCGGACATGGAGATTTTCGTCGAGATTCAGGAAAACGTGCGCGGCGCGGATGTCTTCATCGTCCAGCCCACGTCCTTCCCCACCAATGACCACCTGATGGAGCTGCTGATCCTCATGGACGCCGCAAGGCGCGCCTCGGCGCGGCGCATCACCGCCGTCATGCCCTATTTCGGCTACGCCCGCCAGGACCGCAAGCCCGGCCCGCGCACGCCCATCTCGGCCAAGCTGGTGGCCAATCTCATCGAGCGCGCCGGCGCCGACCGCGTCATGACCATGGATCTGCACGCCGGCCAGATTCAGGGCTTTTTCGACATCCCCACCGACAACCTCTACGCCGCCCCCGTCATGGTGGCCGACATCCGGGAAAACTACGACACGGACAAGGTCATGGTGGTCTCGCCCGATGTCGGCGGCGTGGTGCGCGCCCGCGGCCTGGCCAAGCGCATCGGCGCGCAGCTGGCCATCGTCGACAAGCGCCGCGAGCGCCCAGGCGAATCGGAGGTCATGAACATCATCGGCGATGTCGAGGGCCAGTCCTGCATTCTGGTGGATGATATCGTCGATTCCGGCGGCACCCTGTGCAACGCCGCCGAAGCCCTGCTGGAGCGCGGCGCGAAGGAAGTTTCGGCCTACATCACCCACGGCGTGCTCTCCGGCGGAGCGGTGGCCCGCATCACCGCATCACGGCTCAAGGAACTGGTCATCACCGACTCCATCCTGCCGACGGAGGCCGTGCGCGTGGCCCGCAACATCCGCACCATCTCCATCGCCCAGCTTCTCGGCGAAGCCGTTGACCGCACCGCCCGCGAGGAATCCGTTTCCTCGCTTTTTTATTGATCAACGCCCGGATAGAAATAAAAGCCCTCTCCCCACCGCCGGGCGCCGTTCCGGAAATTTCAACTGCCTGCACGTCGTTCCCGCGAAGGCGGGAACCCAAGTGTGAGTCCCGGCGCGTGACGGAAAAAGGCCAATTCTCCAATCGGCGCGTCATCACTCCAACCGCCATTTTCCATCGCAAGGGAGATTCACACTTGGGTCTCCGCCTTCGCGGAGACGACGAATCCTGTGGCTGTTGGCGAACCAGCCGCAAGCATGAATGCACGCTATCATGGCTGGCGAGGAAAATGCCCTTGCGCGCCTTTCCGGAACGCTTTTGCAACATCATGATTTCGCCCGCTTTGGCCGCCAGTTTGCGCCCGCGCGGGAGGCGTGTATAGTCACCGCCGGAAACCGGGAGCAATCTGGAGGAAATCCCCATGTCCACACGCATGAAACTGGCCGGCGCGGCCCTGGGCCTGATGCTGATGGCCCCCGCCGCCAGCGCCGCCACCTGTGGCAACACCGGCGCGGGCTTTTCGGCCTGGCTGGCGCAATTCAAGCGTCAGGCGGCCGCCCAGGGCATACCCGCCCGCGTCATCCGCACCGCTCTGGGCAATGTCACCTACAACCCCTATGTCATCAAGCTGGACCGCAACCAGCATTCCTTCAAGCTGAGCTTCCGCAAGTTCTGGAACCTGCGCGTCAACAACGCCATGATCCGCAAGGGCCGCAAGATCATGCGCGCCCGCGCCCGCCTGTTCAGCCGCATCGAGCGCCGTTTCGGCGTGCCCGCCCCGGTGCTCACCGCCATCTGGGGACTGGAGACGGGCTTTGGCCGCAACTCCGGCCACATGCCGGTGTTCCGCTCGCTGGCCACCCTGGCCTGGGACTGCCGCCGCGCACCCTTCTTCCGCAACGAGCTGATGAGCGCCCTGCGCATCGTGGCGCGCGGCGACATGAGCCCGCGCGCCATGCGCGGCGCCTGGGCCGGCGAGATCGGCCAGACGCAGTTTCTCGCCTCCAAGTATCTGCAATACGCCGTGGATTTCGACGGCGACGGGCGGCGCGACCTGATCCATTCGGTGCCTGACGTGCTGGCCACCACCGCTAATT
>JALUFY010000363.1 GCA_027051995.1 Hyphomicrobiales bacterium | reverse complement strand
CTCAGAACGGCTCTTCAGGCGGAACCGGCCTTCGTTTGCGCAATCACCGCCGCGCATGGAATCTCAAACCATCTGCTTGCGGCATGTTATTTGCCATAGGCGCCGCTTGCGCGGCCCATGCGGCGCGCCTTCTATCCGCCGCCCGCCAGCAGGGCGAGGAGGATGAGGTTGAGGGCGAGGGCGGCCAGGGCCAGCCATTTCCAGAAGCGTTCCGGGTCGCGCTCGATGAGCGGGGCGGGGGCCTGGCGGGCGAATTTCGGGTTGGGGCGTGTGATGTCGCGCAGAAAGGCGCTCATCGCCTGATAGCGGCGGGCGGGGTCTTTCGCCACCGCCTTTCGCAGCGCCTGGTCCATCCACGGCGGCACGGCCGGATTATGCCGCCGCGCCGGATGATAGCTGGCGCGGCGCGCCTGGCGGGCGCTCTCCAGCGGCTTGCCGTATGGCAGTTTGCCGGTGAGCATCTCATAGACGATGACGCCCAGCGAATAGATGTCCTGCCGCCTATCCGGGGGCGCGCCCTCCAGCAGTTCGGGGGCGCAATAGCCCGCCGTGCCCAGCGGGCCGCGCGCGCCGGCGGGCAGCTTCAGCTCCTCCAGGGAGGCCACATGGGCGGAGCCGAAGTCGATGATCTTCACCGTGCCGTCCGCGTCGATGGCGATGTTCTCCGGCTTGACGTCCTGATGGATGATCTCCCGGCGGTGAAAGGCGCGCAGGCCGCGCACGATCTGATCGGCGATGGCCCGCGTCTCCTCCAGCGGCGGGGCGGGGTGATCGTCCATCCACTGGCGCAGGGTGCGGCCCCTGACCCATTCCATGCAGAAATAGAGAAAGCGCCTTGGCGCGCGGCGGCGGATGACGCGCGCCACATGGGGATTGTCAACCATGCGGCCGATCCATTCCTCGCGCATGAAACGCTCGATATAGGCCGGATCATCGGCGTAGTTGGGCGAGGGCGTCTTGACGATGACCTTTTCGCCGCTTTCCTCGTCCTCGGCCAGATAGACCTGCGAGCGCGGCGAGGCGTGCACCTCGCGGATGACGCGCAGCCCGTCCATGACGTTGCCGGGCTCCAGCGGCGGCGGAAAGGGCAGCGATGTGACGCGCTTCAGCCAGGCCGCCTCGTCCGGCTCGCCGGCGCTGATGACGCGCACCAGCTGGCAGGTGGCGTTGTCGTCCGATCCGGCCCTCATGGCCGCCTCGCAGATGGCGCGGGCCGCCGCGTTCAGATCGTCTTCATGCTCGCGGATCAGGGCGATGAGGTGGCCGTCCTTGAGAAAGTCATGCACGCCGTCGGTGGTGAAGACGAGAATGTCGCCATCGCGCGCCTCCACCTGCTTGTGATCCACCCGCGCCAGGGTGTCGATGCCGAAGGCGCGGGAGAGATAATCGCGCTTCTCCCCGATGCTGGCGCGGTGCGCCCGGGTGAGCGGGCGCAGTTCGCCCTCGCGCAGCAGCGACAGGCGCGTATCGCCGATGTGGAAGACATGCAGCGCGCCCGCCTTGAGCACCGCGCCGGTGAAGGTGGTGACCAGTCCATGCCCCGTATGGGCCGCCGACTGGCCGTAGAGCCAGCGGTTCACCGAGGTGAGCACGCGCGAGACGGACTTGTCCACCGGCCAGCTCTCGTGGGTGCAGTAGTAGTCGTCCAGAAAACTCTTCACGGCGGTTTCCGAGGCCGCCTTGGGGGCGGCGCAGGAGCTCATGCCGTCGGCGATGGCCATGGCCAGTCCCTTTGTCTCGCACAGGGGCGGCTCGGGCAGCATGACGCCGAAGGAATCGTCATTTGTCTCCTTCGGCCCCGTGAGGCTGTATTGTCCGATCTCCAGGGCGGGTTTGGTCATGGCTGGCGTTCGCTGTTGATCCGGCAGGGGAAAAGGCGGGATGCATGATCCCGCCTCCGGTTGCGCTGCGCAAGGGTCACTTCACGTTGATGAGCTCCACGGTGCCGTCGGGCAGCACCTCGGCCATGTGGCCCTCGGGCTCCTTCAGGAAGGCCCAGGTGGCCAGCAGGGCGATGAGCCCGGCGGCGCCGATGACCATGAAGAAGGCCTGCGGCGAGACGAAGGACAGCACGGTGAGGAAGGTGACCGCCCCGACATTGCCATAGGCTCCCACCTGGCCGGCGATCTGGCCGGTCAGGCGGCGCTTGATGAGCGGCACCATGGCGAAGACCGCGCCCTCGCCGGACTGCACGAAGAAGGAGCACAGCATGGTCAGCGCCACGGCCAGCGGCAGCCACAATGACGAGGTGATGAAGGACATGCCGAAATAGCCAAGGGAGAGGCCGCCGAGCAGGATTATCAGGGTGCCGCGCCGCCCGAAGCGGTCGGAAAGCAGCCCGCCGGCCGGGCGCGCCGCCAGGTTCATGAAGGCGAAGCCGGAGGCCAGAAGGCCCGCCGTCACCGGCGAGAGATCATAGGTGTTGGCGAAGAACAGCGGCAGCATGGAAACCACCGCCAGTTCCGAGCCGAAGGTGGCGAAATAGGCGATGTCCAGCGCCGCCACCTGGCGGTAGTCGTAGCGGTGGATCTCCGGCGTCTCCTCGCGGAAGACATGCCTGTTGATCTCCCATATGTGCCAGGCCTGCCACAGATACAGGGCGATGAGCAGCCCGTAGATGGCCCATTCGGCCCAGCCGGGCAGGATGTTCAGGTTGTGCGGCCCCAGCTTCCAGGCCAGCACGCCAAGGGCCAGCACCAGCGGCGCCTTCATCACCAGCAGCAGCCAGACATCGCGCGGCGAGGTCACCTCCAGCGCGCCGGTCTTCTTCGGCTTGAAGTAGGTGGAGCCCTTCGGCGTGTTGGAGACGAGGAAGAAATAGAGCCCGCCATAGAGGATGGCGATGACGCCGGATATGGCGATGGCCCAGCGCCAGCCGTCCGCGCCGCCGAAGAACAGGGCGATGGAGGGCAGCGTCATGGCCGCCGCCGCCGAGCCGAAGTTGCCCCAGCCGCCATAGATGCCTTCCGCCAGGCCCACCGTCTTCGCCGGGAACCATTCGGAGATCATGCGGATGCCGATGACGAAGCCCGCGCCGATGAAGCCGAGCAGAAAGCGCAGGAGCGCCAGCTGGATGAAGCTTTGCGCGAAGGCGAAGGCGATGGAGACGGCCCCGCCGGCCATCAGCAGCAGGGAATAGACCTGCCTTGGCCCGAACTTGTCCACCAGCATGCCGATGACGATGCGCGCCGGGATGGTCAGCGCCACGTTGAGGATGAGCAGGGTTTTCAGCTCCTGTTTCGTCAGGCCGATGCTCTGTTGCATCATTTTCAGCAGCGGCGCGTGATTGAACCAGACATAGAAGCTGATGAAGAACGCGATCCAGGTGAAATGCAGAATGCGGATGTCCGGCCGGGAGAGGGCCAGCAGGTTCAGCCGCGATGATTGTTCCTTGCTCATGGGTCTTGCCTTTTTCGCCACGGGTTGGCTTGATGGGAGCGGCCGCGCGGGCCGCCTTGCACGGCGGGATCATGGCAAGGGCCGTGCCAGTTTTTCCGCACTGCGGAGAGGCGAAAAAAATGGCGAGTAATATCAATGGATTAGATGAAATGCATAATATTTATACATAAAATAAATATGCCAGATAATTATGCAATCAATGCCTCTGATGCCTGATTTTTCGCCCCCGTTCCGGGGGCTGCGCGGATTGCGCCAAATCCGCAGGGATGTGGAAATATTCTTGTATATCAATGCGTTATAACTTTTTTGCGAACCATTCCCGGTTCTGGCACGTCCCTTGCCTTCCTCCGGCGGGCAAAAGCAATCCTTTCGGAGAATCCAATGAGCAAGGAAAGACTGGCAGTCATCGGCAACGGCATGGCCGGAGTGCGCGCCGTGGAGGAGCTTCTCAGGATCAATCCGGAGAAGTTCGCCATCACCATCATCGGCGACGAGCCCCATGGCAACTACAACCGCATTCTGCTCTCGCCCGTGCTGGCGGGGGAAAACACCATTGACGACATCATGCTCAATCCGCCCGGATGGTATGAGGAGAACGGCATCGAGCTGATTTCCGGCGTGGCGGCGGCGCGCATCGACCGCGCCGGGCGCAAGGTGGAGCTGGCCGATGGCCGCGCCGCGCCCTATGACCGGCTGATCATCGCCACCGGCTCCAGGCCCTTCATCCTGCCGGTGCCGGGGCATGATCTGGAGGGCGTCATCGGCTTTCGCGACATCGCCGATGTCGAGGCCATGCTGAAGGCCGCCCGGGAGTATCGCCACGCCGTGGTCATCGGCGGCGGCCTGCTGGGGCTGGAAGCGGCCAACGGCCTGATGAAGAACGGCATGGACGTGACCGTCGTGCATCTGATGGACACGCTCATGGAGCGCCAGCTCGACAAGACCGCCGGGGCCATGCTGCGCGCTTCTCTGGAAGAGCGCGGCATGAAATTCCTCATGCCCGCGGAAACCACGGAGCTCGTGGATGACGGCGAAGGCCGGGTGAAGGCCCTGCGCACGAAGGACGGGGAGGAAATCCCCGCGGATCTGGTGGTCATGGCGGCGGGCATCCAGCCCAACACCGCCCTGGCGCGCGAGGCGGGCATTCACTGCGAGCGCGGCATCATCGTCAATGACTACATGATGACCTATGACCCGCGCATCTACGCGGTGGGCGAATGCGTGCAGCATCGCGGCGTCTGCTACGGCCTTGTCGCGCCGCTGTATGAGCAGGCCCGCGTGCTGGCCAATCATCTGGGCGGGCGCGGCTGGATGAGCTACGAAGGCTCGGTGACCTCCACCAAGCTGAAGGTGACCGGCATTGATCTGTTCTCGGCCGGCGACTTCCTGGGCCGCCCCGGCGCGGAAGAAATCGTCATGCGCGACGACAAGGGCGGCGTCTACAAGAAGCTGGTGATTCAGGACAATCGCCTGGCCGGCGCGGTGCTCTATGGCGACACGGTGGACGGCTCGTGGTATTTCCAGCTCATCCGCGAGGGAGCGGATGTTTCGGAAATCCGCAACCGGCTCATTCTCGGGCAGGCGCATCTGGGCGATTCCGGCCACGGTGGAGACAGCGCCGCGGACATGCCGGACGATTTCGAGATCTGCGGCTGCAACGGCGTCACCAAGGGCGAGATCGTGCGCGCCATCACCGAACAGGGGCTTTTCACCCTGGAGGACGTGCGCGCGGTGACCAAGGCCTCGGCGTCGTGCGGCTCGTGCACCGGTCTTGTGGAGCAGATTCTCGCTTCCACCCTGGGCGGCGACTATTCCGCCGCGCCCTCGGAAAAGCCCCTGTGCGGCTGCACCGACTACACCCATGATCAGGTGCGCAAGGCCATCCGCGAAAACGGCCTGAAGTCCATCCCGGACGTCATGCATTTTCTCGAATGGCGCAATCCGGATGGCTGCGCCGTCTGCCGCCCGGCGCTCAACTATTATCTGCTCTGCGCCTGGCCGGGAGAATACGAGGACGCGCGGGCCTCGCGCTTCGTCAACGAGCGCCTGCATGGCAACATCCAGAAGGACGGCACCTATTCCGTCGTGCCGCGCATGTGGGGCGGCCTGACGACGCCAAAAGAGCTGCGCGCCATCGCCGATGTGGTGGAGAAATACGATATTCCGGAGATGAAGGTCACCGGCGGCCAGCGCATCGACCTGTTCGGCGTGAAGAAGGAAGACCTGCCCGCCGTGTGGCGCGATCTCAACGCCGCCGGCATGGTCTCCGGCCACGCCTACGGCAAGGCCCTGCGCACGGTGAAGACCTGCGCTGGGGCCAACTGGTGCCGCATGGGCACGCAGGATTCCACCGGTCTGGGAGTGAAGCTGGAGAAGATGACCTGGGGCTCGTGGATGCCGCACAAGTTCAAGTTCGGCGTCTCCGGCTGCCCGCGCAACTGCGCCGAGGCCACCATCAAGGACTTCGGCGTCGTCTGCGTCGATTCCGGCTACGAGCTGCACGTGGGCGGCAATGGCGGCATCAAGGTGCGGGTCACCGACCTGATCGCCAGGGTGGCCACGGAAGACGAGGTGCTGGAATGGGCCGGGGCCTTTATTCAGCTCTACCGCGAAGAAGCCCGCTATGGCGAGCGCACGGCGCCGTGGATCGAGCGCGTTGGCCTGGCTTTCGTCAAGGAGCGTCTGGAGGACGAGCGCCGGCGCAAGGCTCTGCATGAGCGCTTCCTCTTCTCCCAGCAGTTCGCGCAAAAGGATCCGTGGGCCAGACTGGCCGGAGAGCACGAGGAAGAATTCCAACCCGTAGCGGAGATCGCCTGACCATGAATAACTGGAAAGAAATCGCCCCCGTTGAGGCCATCCCGCCGCTGAGCGCGCGCGTGGTGAAGAGCAAGGATGGCGATATCGCCATCTTTCACGCCGGAGACGGCAATTTCTACGCCCTGGACAACCGCTGCCCGCACAAGGGCGGGCCGCTGTCGGAGGGCATCGTGCATGACTGCCGCGTCACCTGCCCGCTGCACAACTGGGTGCTCGATCTGCGCACCGGCGCGGCCACCGGCGCGGACGAGGGCGCCACGCGCACCTTCGAGGTGAAGGTGGAGAACGGCAAGGTCTGGCTGCGGGCGTAACACTTCACGGAAGGCGGCTGGCCGGCAAAATCCGGCGGAGACAAAGAGGACGCGCGAACCATGCTCTTCGGACGCACGAAAAAGAATCCCGTGACGCTGCCCGCCAAGGCGGTGGCGCGGTGGGAGACGGTGACATGCGGTTACTGCTCCACCGGCTGCTCCATCGACCTGGGGCTGGACGAGGCGGGCCGGGCCATTTCCTGCCGGGGCAACGCGGAGGCGGATGTCAACCGGGGCAAGCTGTGCCTGAAAGGCATTTTCGAGTTCGAGCTTTTCCGTTCCGCCGGGCGCGGCGAGCGCCCCATGACGCGCGATCACATCCGCGCGCCCTGGGGCGAAACGGACTGGGATCCGGCGCTGGACCGCCTTCATTCGGAAATCCGCCGCATCCAGAGGAAACACGGCCCCGATTCCTTCGCCATCATCTCCACCGGCCAGATGCTGACGGAGGAGTTCTACACGCTGGGCAAGCTCACCCGCGGGCTCATCGGCACCAACAACTATGACGGCAATACCACCCTGTGCATGGCCTCCGCCGTATCGGGCTACAAGCGCAGCTTCGGCTCCGACGGCCCGCCCGGCTGCTACGAGGACTTCGCGCACACCGATTATCTCATCGCCTGGGGCTCCAACCTGGCCGAGCAGCACCCCATCATCTACTGGCGCATGAAGGAGGCGCAGGAACGCCGGGGCTTTCCGCTGGTGGTGGTGGATCCGCGCGTGACCATGCTGGCGCAGAACGCCTCGTTGCATCTGCCGATCCAGCCCGGCACGGACGTGCCGCTGATGAACGCCATGATGCACGTCATCTTCGCCGAGGGGCTGGAGGACGCGGATTACATCGCGCAGAACTGTTCCGGGCTGGAGGCGCTGAAAGAAGAAGTGGCCAAATGGACGCCGGATCGCGCCAGCCAGATCACCGGCATACACCCGGACACCATCGTTTCGGTGGCCCGGGCATTCGCCCGCGCACGCGCGGCCATGCAGATCTGGACGATGGGCATCAACCAGAGCACGCACGGCTCCGACGGCGTGGTGGGCATCAACAATCTGGCGCTGATCACCGGCAATATCGGAAAGCCAGGCGGCACGTCCCTGTCCATCACCGGCCAGTGCAACGCCATGGGCACGCGCGAATGGTCGAGCTGTTCGGGCCTGCCCAACTTCCGCTATCTGGAGAACGAAGAGGACAGGCGGGAGGTGGCGGAATTCTGGGGCATTGACGAGGATTTTCTCCCCGCGAGGCGCGGGCTGACGCAGACGGACATCTACAAGGCCATGGAAGCGGGCGAGATCAAGGGCCTGTGGCTCATCGCCACCAATCCGCTCACCTCCCTGCCCAACACGGCGAAGGTGCGCCGGGCCATGGAGCAGCTGGAGTTCTGCTGCGTGCAGGATTGCTACGCGGATGCCGAATCGGTGGATTACGCCCACCTCTATCTGCCCGGAGCCACCTGGGCGGAGAAGGACGGCGTGATGACCAATACCGAGCGGCGGGTGAACCGGATCAAGCCCGTCGCCGCGCCGCCGGGCGACGCGAAGCCGGACTTGTGGATTTTCAACCGGGTGGCCGAGCGCTTCAATCGTGAGCGCAACATGCCGCTGACCTTCCCCGAAACGGCGGGCAAGGTGTTCGAGGAAATGCGCCAACTCTCGAAGGGCAGGCTGGCCGACTGTTCCGGCATGGATCATGCGCTCATCGAGCAGAACAAGGGCATTCAGTGGCCCTATACGATCGAGCAGCGCGCGCGCGGCGGCAGGCCGCCCAGGGGCGGCGTGCGGCTCTATACAGAACCCGCCACCTTCCGCTACCCTGACGGCAAGGCGAAGCTCATC
>JALUFY010000362.1 GCA_027051995.1 Hyphomicrobiales bacterium | reverse complement strand
GTCCTTTTTGTTTCGCTCACGGCAGGGCGGGCCAGAAGGCCCGCCGCCTCCGCGGGGGCGCGCTGGCCGCGCGGGGCGCTGTCGCGCCCTTGCACGCGGGCGGCGGGGGAGACTGTGAGACAGTTCGCTGGGGGCTGACGGCAACGGGTCGCGGATGGTGCGGAGTGCGGTTTTCGCTCACGGCAAGGCGGTTCGCTCCTTGCTGTGCTACACTCCTTGCCGTCATGACCGGCCTCCGTGCCGGTCATCCAGGGCGGCGGGCGCGGAGCTTGCGGCCCTGGATTGCCGGGACGAAGCCCGGCAATGACGGGGAAAGGAGCTTTCTTCTTGTTACGGGGTTGAAACCCCGCCGGAACCGTTCCGGTGCGGGTTCAAACCCGCACCGGCCACATCAATCCCCGCGCCTCAGGCGGCGAATTTCAGCAGCTTGATGGCGTCGAAGTCCTGAATGCCGCCGCCGACGCGCTTCGTGGTGTAGAAGAGCACGTAGGGTTTGGCGGAATAGGGGTCGCGCAGGACGCGCACGCCGGCGCGATCGACGATCAGGTAGCCGCGCCGGAAGTCGCCGAAGGCCACGGAGAGGGAGCCGGCGGCCATGTCGGGCATCTCCTCCACCTCGGCAACGGGGAAGCCCATGAGGGTGGGCCGGGTCTCGGCGGTGGCGGCGGGCCGCCACAGATAGTTGCCATCGGCGTCCTTGATCTTGCGGATTTCGGCCTGGGTGCGGCGGTTCATCATCCAGCTGGCGTTCTGGCGGTAGCCGGACTTGAGCGCGTAGACCAGATCGAGCAGCACGTCGGCGGGACCGGAGGCCGGGAAGGCCCCGTCCGCGCCGGTCTGGACGAAGCCCAGGCTGCCCCAGCTCCAGGAGCTTTCGGCCACCGCCGGCGCGGAGAGGAAGCCCCCGGGCCGGGTGACGCCGTCGCCGTTGACGAAGGCGTCCGTCTCCTGGGCGGCGAAGGCGGTGATGATCTCGCCGGCCAGCCACTGGCCGATGTCCACCGCCGCGTCGTCGAGCAGCGTCTGGGTGGCGGCGGGCATGGCGTAGAGCTCCATGGCCGGGAAGGTCAGCTCGGCCAGGGCGGCGGCGTCCGTCTGCGGGCGGGCCGCCGTCTCCGCCGCCCAGCCGCTGGCCGCGCCGGTGGTGGCGAAGGGCTTGCGGTAGACGCCGGCGGAGATGCGGCGCACGGAGGCCACGGCGCGCACCGGCGAGGCATCGGCGAGCATGCGGCCCACCTCGGTTTCCAGATCGTCATGGGCCAGATAGCCGCCATCGGGGCCGGAGCCGGCCGACATGGCCTTCTCCTCGATGCGCCGCAGGCGCGAGGCGTCGCCGCCGCGCATGTAGGCCTCGAAAGCCGCCTTGCGCTCCCTGGCGGCGAAGCCGGTGGCGGCCTCCGGCGCGGCGGACAGCGGCGGGCGGGCGGCCTTCACGGCCAGTTCGTCGAGACGTTTCTGCTGGCTGTCCAGGGCATCGGAAATGCGTTGCAGCTTTTCCTCGATGAGCGGATCGGCGCCGCCCCGCGCCTCCAGTTCGGCCATGCGGGCGTCATTGGCGGCGCGGAACTCCTCGAAGGCGTTCATCATTTCAGCGTGCAAGGCATCGGCGTCGTGGCCCGTGGAGACCTTGGTTTCCAGTCCGGGCATGGCGGTGGCGTCAGTCATGGGGTGGTCCTTTCGTTGTTTTCGCTCACGGCAGGGCGGCCAGAAGGCCCGCCGCCTCCGCGAGGGTGGTGTGTTCTTTATTGCCGGGCGGGGATTGATCCCCGCCCGGAACGGTTTCGCGCGGGTTTGAACCCGCGCTTGCGGCTGAGATGGCGGGGTTGAAACCCCGCCGGAACCGTTCCGGTGCGGGTTCAAACCCGCACCGGCGCTAGATGGGGCCGCGTTACCCCTCACTCCCGCCGCCGGGGGGAGAGGTGCGTCAGGGCGTGGACGCGGGCGCCGGGGAGCATGGGGAAGGTGACGAGGGAGATTTCCCACAGATCGAGGCGGCGGAGGATGCGCGCCTTGCGGGCGCGGTCGCGGGCGGCGCGCAGGGTGCGGAAGCCGATGGAGAGACCATCGAGAGCTCCGGCGCGCAGCAGGGCGGCGGCCTCGCGCCCGGCATGGGTGTCCAGCGCCAGACGGCCGCGCACGAAGAGGCCCCGGGCGTCCTCGCGCAGCTCCAGCCAGCGGCCGATGGGGCGGGCCGCGTCGTGCTGCCAGAGCATGCGCACGCCGCGCGGGCCGCGCCGGGCCAGCGAGGCGGCGAAGGCGCCGCGCGCGATGATGTCGCCGCCCTCGTCGCGGACATTGAACAGCGAGGCGTAGCCGCT
>JALUFY010000361.1 GCA_027051995.1 Hyphomicrobiales bacterium | reverse complement strand
AGAGCTGTCTTTCCCACCGTCATGCGATGAAAATATGCCTTGCCGCGCGAAAATGCCAGAGCCATGAGAAAAGGCGGGTCTGAAACCCGCCCTTTCCCGCATGTGTTTCTGGAGTTGCGCTGCTGGTCAGGCGCTGGGCGCGCCGCGCCCGGCGCGCGCCTCCAGCCGCTGGAGAACCTTCATCGAGGGCTGGCCGTTGACCGGCAGGCCAGATTGCAGCTGGAACAGCCGGATGGCGTTGGCCGTGCGGTTGCCCATCTTGCCGTCGGCCGGCCCGGCGTCATAGCCCATGCGGCCCAGAAGCGTTTGCAGCCGCTTGATCATCTCCGCCCGCGACAGGGGCTTGTCCGCACCGGTTCCCTTCGCCGCGCCCTGCGCGCCGAGGCGCTCGCTGCTCTTGGCGCTGGCGGACTGGATGCGCCATTCGGGTTTGTCGATGGTGACGAAATTGGCCGGCTTGCTGGAAACCTCCGGCTGCCAGTGCTCCACGGCCTTGTTCAGCATGGCCAGGGTTTCCGGCTTGAGGTAATTCTTCAGGCTGGCCACCCGCTGGCGGGCGTCCATGTCGCCGCTGCGGGCCGCGATGGCATACCACTTGTAGGCCGTGGCGAAATCCTTTTTCACGCCGAGCCCGCGCTGATAAAGCACCGCCAGATTGTATTGGCTGTCGCGCAGCCCATGTCTGGCCGCCGCCTCGAACCAGCGCGCGGCTTCCGTGTAATTGGCCCTTCCGGCGCTGTTGTTGGCCAGAATGACCGCCAGATTGTGCATCGCCTTGACGTTGCCCGCCCGTGCGGCCTTCTCGTACCAGATCCTGGCCTGGGCCGGATCATGGGGCAGGCCCCGTCCGCGCTCGTAAAGCGTGCCCAGCCGGTATTGCGCGGGCGCCAGCCCCTTGGCCGCCGCCTTGGCGTACCACTGCGCCGCCTTGAAGAAATCGCGCTTCACCGCGCGCCCTTCCAGATAATGGCTGGCGACGACGAACTGCGCTTTCGGATCGCCATTTGAAGCCGCCATGCGCAGCGCCGCCGTGCCGATCTGCTGCGGAATGGCCGCCTTGGCGCGCGGCCCGTTCAGGCCCGCCTGCGCGGGATTGGCCGCGATGGAGCCAAGCGAGGCGGTGGTGACGCTGCTTGCGGCGGCGCTGCCCGTGGGAGCCGCCGCGCCGCTGGCGGATTTGCCCGCCAGGGTGGCGTCGATTGCCGCCAGTCTTTCCTCCAGCGAAGCGCCCGGCGCAAGCTGCGTATGCTTCTGCTCCTTGGCCTTGTCCGCCGGCGCGGGCTTTTTGGCGTCCGGTTTGGCCGCCGCAGCGCCCTGATCCTGCGGCGCGGGCGCGGTAATGGCCGGAGCGGCCGGTTGCGGCGCGGGCGTCTTGTTCTGGCCGCGGATGATGAAGGCCGAAGCCGCCATCAGCAGCACCAGGCCGGCCAGCACCAGCCGCTTGCGCTTGCCGCCATCTGCCTCGCCCTGGGATGCCTTGTCCTTGCCGCCGGACTTGCCCCGGTTGAGGAAGGACAGCGAAAAACGGCCCTTTTTGGCGGATTTGTCCTCTTCACCCGCCGCCATGCCGGGCGCGGAACCGGGCAGGGGAGCAGCGCCTGGCGGCGGCATGGAGCCGGGCAGCGGCGCGGCGGAGGGCGCATCGTGACCCGCCTTCTTGCCGCGCAGACGGCCCATCAGGCTTGAGACGCCCTTGCCCTGATTGCCGGCGGGCTCGGCGGAAGCCGCCATGGCCGCGCGGCGCGCCGCTGCGATGAAATCTTCCTTGATGGCCGCGTCATTGTCCATGCCGGGCGTCTGGGGCTGGCCCATCTCCGGCGTGGCGGGGTCGCCCGCGCCGGGCATCGGCGGAATCGCTCCGAAGCCGGATGTGTCCGGCTCCTGCAAATCCGCGCCGGGCGCGGCGGCGCCGGCCGTCTGCGCGGCGGCCGCCGCCTGGGCGGCGAAATCATCCAGCCCGGCGTTCTGCTGGGCCAGCGGATCCATGCTCATGTCAGCGCCGGGCTGCGCCATGCCCGGCTGCGCCGCATCGGGCTGGCCCGCCATCGCCATGTCCGGCTGATCCATGATTGGCTGATCCATGAGCGGCGCGGCCTGTGGCGCGGCTTGAGCAGTCCGCGCCGCCGCCTTGCTCTTTTCTTCAAGCGCGTCCACCTTCTCGATGATGTGCGCCAGCGTCTCGTGCACCGCCGAAAGCGTCTCCTGCGTCTTCGCGTCGGACGAAGCCGCCGTCGCCTTGATGGCTTCCAGCCCGTCCCTGAGCGCCTGAATGTCGCCCGAATGGTCGGGTACATCCGCCGCCGGAGCATTGGCCGCCTCGCTGGCGATGCGCATGGCGG
>JALUFY010000360.1 GCA_027051995.1 Hyphomicrobiales bacterium | reverse complement strand
GGCAACGCCGTGACCCTGTGGGCGCGCGAGCCGGAGCTGGCGCGGGATTTGAACGAAAAGCGCGAAAACACGCTCTATCTGCCGGGATTCGCCCTGCCGGAGAGGATAAGGGCCACCAATGATCCGGCGGACATGGCTCAAGGGGACATCGTGCTGCTGGCCGCGCCGGCGCAGGCGACAAGGGCGGTGTGCGCGGCCTTCGCGCTGCACCTTGGCGAAGGGACGCCGCTGGTGCTCTGCGCCAAGGGCATCGAGCGGGAAACGGGGCTGTTTCCCGCCCAGGTGGCGGCGCGGGCGGCGCCAGCGGTCACGCCTTTTGTTCTTTCCGGCCCCAGCTTCGCGGCGGATGTGGCCGCCGGGCTGCCCGCCGCGGTGACGCTGGCGGGAGAGGATATCGATCAGGCGCGCGAAATCGCGCAGGCCCTGTCGCACAAGGCCTTGCGGCTTTATTCATCGGATGATCCGCTGGGGGCGCAGATCGGCGGGGCGATGAAAAACGTGCTGGCCATCGCCTGCGGCATCGTCGAGGGCAAGGGGCTTGGCGATTCGGCGCGCGCCGCTGTCGTGACGCGGGCCTTTGCCGAATTGACGCGCTTTGGCCGGGCTCTTGGGGCGCGGGCGGAGACGCTGAACGGGCTTTCCGGCCTGGGCGATCTGATGCTGACGGCCACATCGGCGCAATCGCGCAATTATTCGCTCGGGTTCGAACTTGGCCGGGGACGGAATCTCGCGGACATCATGGCGGAGCGCCGGGCGGTCACCGAAGGCGTGCACACGGCGGGCATCGCCATGAAGATCGCCCGCGCCCATGACATCAGCATGCCCATCTGCGGCTCGGTTCACGCCATCGTCTCGGGGCAATCGGACGTGGAAGGGGAAATCGCGCGGCTTCTGCAAAGGCCGCTGAAGGACGAAACGGAATAGAACGGCGCAATAACGGGAGGGCATCATGGCGCTTTACGCCTTTATCTGCACCGACAAACCGAAGGAAGGGCTGGCCCTGCGCAAGGCCAACAGGCCCGATCATCTGGCCTGGCTGGACAGCCTTGGGCGCACCGTCGTGGCGGCGGGGCCGTTTACCGATGAAGAGGGCAACCCCAGCGGCTCGCTGGTGATCGTCGAGGCCTGCTCGCTGGACGCCGCCAAAGAGATCGCGGCGCAGGATCCTTACGGCAAGGCCGGGGTCTTCGAGAGCGTCGAGGTGCGGCCGTGGAAATGGCTGATCAACAAGCCATCGGGCATGTAACCGGAGCCCGGCGCATCATCTTTCACGATCCCGCGATTTGCGCGCGGGGATGATTGCGCGGGCCTTGCGGAGTGATTACTCTCCCGGCCATGACGAACGCATTATCCGGCAGAAAAAGTTTCGTGCAGGCCGTTATCGTGGCGTCGCTGTGGGCGGCCTTCGCGCTCCACATCTGGCTGACGGTTTCAGCGCAAAAGGCCGCGTTGTTCGCCATCGCGCTGGTTCTGGGCATGGCGCTGCTGCACGGGCCTTTCGGCTTCACCACGCAATGGCGCAGGTTCCTCGTGGCCGGGGACGGATCGGGGATCCGCGCCCAGATGCTCATGCTGGCGGTGGCCAGCGCGCTGATGCTGCCGGTGCTGGCCGCGGGCTCCATTTTCGGCCACGGCGTAACCGGCGCGGTGGCTCCGGCGGGCGTTTCGGTGGCTGTGGGCGCCTTCATGTTCGGGCTGGCGATGCAGATCGCCAACGGCTGCGCCTCGGGCACGCTCTATTCGCTGGGCGCGGGCTCCACGCGCATGATTGTGGTGCTGATCTTCTTTCTCATCGGTTCGCTGTGGGGGTCGGCCGATCTGCCCTGGTGGTTCGGCACGCCTTCGGCAGGCTCCATCTCCCTGCCGGACAAACTGGGGCTGGCGCCCGCGCTTGCCGTGCAATGGCTGCTATTCGCACTCATCGCCTGGGCGGCCACGCGGATCGAGACAATGCGCGGCTACGCCCCCAGGGAGGAAGAGGCGGAAGCGTCCGTTGCGCGGCGGGTCATCTCCGGGCCGTGGGGGTGGATGGCGGCGGGCGTCGTGCTCGCGGTGTTCAATTTCGCCACCCTGGCGGCAGCGGGGCATCCGTGGACGATTTCCTTCGGCTATACCCTTTGGGGCGGCAAGATCGCGCAGGCGCTGGGGTTCGATCTCTCGCAGGTGGCCTTCTGGAACTGGCCCTATCCGTCTCGGGCGCTGGCCGGCTCGTGGCTGGCGGAAGACACTTCCTTGATGAATCTGGGCGTCATCCTGGGCGCGGCTCTGGCCTCGGCGCTGGCGGGCGGCATCGGGCCCATCCGCCGCATCTCCTGGCGGGCGGCGCTGGGGGCGGCGCTGGGC
>JALUFY010000359.1 GCA_027051995.1 Hyphomicrobiales bacterium | reverse complement strand
CCACCTCCATGATGACAACAAAGCGCTTGCCCTGCTCCCTGGCCCTTTGCAGCTCCTCCTTCAGATCGAGAAAGGAATCCTGAATGAACCAGGGCTGCATGTGCAGGCCATCCTCGGTGAGCGTTGCCCTGGTGCAGCCAAGATCCTCGCCCGCGCCGGCCGGCCCCGGCGTGATGAAAAGCGCGGCCAAGAGCGCCATGACGGCGGCGTAAAAAGTGCGGATGTTCATTTTCGCCTCGTTCCTTGATGTGCGTTTCCCCGCCGCCACTATAGCGGTAAAATGCGGCGAGTGGAAACCGGGCGCATCAAAAAGCGCTCACCGGAGCGTGAGGCGGATCATGGCGAAACTGAAAATCGGGCTGGCGCTGGGCTCCGGGGCGGCGCGCGGGTGGGCGCACATCGGCGTCATCAACGTGCTGGAGGAGGCGGGCATCCATGCGGACGTGGTGGCCGGATGCTCCATCGGCGCGCTGGTGGGGGCGGCCTTCGTCACCGGCTCCATGGGCAAACTGCAAGACTGGCTGATGACGCTGGACTGGCGCGGCATCGTCTCGCTGATGGACTTCTCCTTCTCGCGCGGCGGGCTGATCAGGGGCCGCGAGGTGACAGAGTTTCTCGCCTCTCTCGGCGTGCGCGGAACCATCGAGGACCTCCCCCTGCCCTTCATGGCGGTGGCCACGGACATGGCCACGGGGCGCGAAATCTGGCTGAAGCAGGGCGATCTGGGGCAGGCCATTCATGCCTCCTTCTCCATGCCGGGGCTGTTCGCGCCGGTAAAAAGGGGCAATCAGTGGCTGCTGGACGGCGGGCTGGTCAATCCGGTGCCCGTCTCGGCCTGCCGGGCGCTGGGCGCGGACGTCATCATCGCCGTCAACCTGAACGGCGATCTGGTGGGCCGCAGGCGCCTGCCGCCTCCGCTGCGGCGCGACGACAAGGATCTGACCGGAAAGCTGCTCGAGCGGCTGCCCGAATCCATGGCCGATGGCCTGGGCCGCATCGCCCCTTCCCTGCTGGCGCGGCGGAACGCGCCGGGATATTTCGACGTGCTGGGGGCCTCCATCAACATCATGCAGGATCAGATCACCCGCTCGCGGCTGGCCGGCGAGCCGCCGCATGTGCTGATCAATCCGCGCCTGTCGCATTTCAACGTCATGGATTTCGACCGGGCCAAGGAGGCCATCGCCGAGGGCGAAAAGCGCGCCCGCGCCGCCCTGCCCCACATCCGCGACATCATCAGCCGCTACGGGGAGCCGGCGTAAGGCGCGCGGACATCAGCTCTGGCTCTCCGGCGGCTCCGGCGGCATGCCGCCCCTGTCGAAAATCTCGTCGGGCATGGAGCGGATATGCACATCGCGCTGCGGGAAGGGAATTTCGATATTCGCCGCCTTCATGGCGCGGAAAATGGCGAAACGCAAATCGGAGCCGGTGCGGGTGATGTAGCCTGCGTCATCAACATAGACGCGCAGCTCGAAATCCAGCGAATTGTCGCCAAAGCCCTGAAACAGCACGAAGGGCTTCGGATTGGCCAGGGCGCGCGGATGCGAGACGGCGCAGCGCATGAGGATTTTCTCCACCTCGTCCGGATCGGCGTCATAGGACACCCCGATGAGCAGCCTCAGGCGGCCCATGCGCGAATTGTGATACCAGTTGGAAACCGGCTCGGAGATGAGCGAGGAGTTCGGCACGATGACCGAACAGCGGTCGAATGTCTCGATCTCGGTGGAGCGCACCTTGATCTTGCGCACCACGCCCTCGCCGCCCTTGACCTTGATCCAGTCACCCACCTTGATGGGCCGCTCGGCCAGCAGGATGAGGCCGGAGACGAAATTGTTGACGATGGACTGCAGGCCGAAGCCGATACCGATGCCCAGCGCGCCGCCAAGAATGGCCAGCGAGGAGAAGTTCACCCCGGCGACGGACAGGGCCACCAGAAAGGCGCCGATGGTGAGCGTGTATTTCGCCGTCGTGACGATGGAGTGGCGCACGCCGGAGTCCAGATTCGTGCGGCCGAGCACGCGCTTCTCCAGCCACAGGGTCAGCAGGCGGGAAAGAATCAGGCCGATGATCAGCACCAGAATGCCGAGCAGGATGGAAGACGGCTCGATGGTGATGTTGCCCACCTTGAAGCCGAAGAAGGCGCCGCGCACCCAGCTTGTCATGTCCGCCCAGTTGACGGCCCACATCATCAGCACCAGCGGCAGGCCCGCCAGAACGATGGCAATATCCACCAGGGTGGAGAACAGAACGCCAAGCTGGGTAATGGTGTTCTCCGGTATGGAGAGGGTGCGGCGCAGGAAATGGCCGGTATGGGTGTTCCTGTCCAGCGCCGCGCGCACGGCGGCGTC
>JALUFY010000358.1 GCA_027051995.1 Hyphomicrobiales bacterium | reverse complement strand
GGCCAGCGGCTCCACCCAGTCGGGCGAGAAGACGCCGGTCAGCTGGCGAGCCACACCCGCCGGATTGGACAGCGGCCCCAGCAGGTTGAAGATGGTGCGCGTGCCAAGCTCCACGCGCGCCGGGCCGACATGGCGCATGGCCGAATGGTGCGCCGGGGCGAACATGAAGCCCACGCCGGCCTCGCGGATGCAGCGCGCCACCTGATCCGGGCCGATCTCGATATTGACGCCCAGCGCCACGAGCACGTCCGCCGCGCCGGACTTCGACGACAGCGCCCGGTTGCCGTGCTTGGCCACCGGCAGTCCCGCGCCCGCCGCCACGAAGGCCGAGGCGGTGGAGATGTTGTAGGAGCCGGAGGCATCGCCCCCGGTGCCGACGATGTCGATGGCCCCGTCCGGCGCGTCCACCGGCAGCATCTTCTCGCGCATGGTCTGCACCGCGCCGGTGATCTCCTCCACCGTCTCGCCGCGCACGCGCAGGGCCATCAGCAGGCCGCCAATCTGGGCCGGCGTGGCCTCGCCGGACATCATGATATCGAAGGCCGCGCGGGCCTCCTCGCGGGTGAGCGGCTCGCCATTGGCGGCCTTTGCGATGAAGGGTTTGAGGTCATCGGACATGGTGGATTATTCCTTTCAGGTTTTGGACGCCCGTTTCAGGAAATTGCGCAACAGGTCATGGCCGTATTGCGAGGCGATGCTTTCGGGATGGAACTGCACGCCGTGGATTTCATGCTCCCGGTGGCGCAGGCCCATGATCAGGCCGCATGAGCGGGCGGTGACGGCCAGCTCCGGGGGCAGGCTGTCTTCCTCGACGATGAGCGAATGATAGCGCGTGGCCTCGAAAGGCGAGGGCAGGGCCTCGAAGACGCCTTCGCCTTCGTGGGTGATTGGCGAGGTCTTGCCGTGCATCAGCTCCGGGGCGCGCACGATCCTGCCGCCGAAGGCCTGGCCGATGGACTGATGGCCAAGGCAGACGCCGAGCAGGGGGACGCCATGCTCCGCCGCCGCGCGCACCAGATCAACGCAGATGCCGGCCTCGTTCGGCGTGCAGGGGCCGGGCGAAAGCACGATGCCGTCCGGCTTCATCGCCAGGGCCTCGGCCACGCTCAGCGCGTCGTTGCGCGCCACCTCGCAGCGCGCCCCCGCCTCGCCCAGATAATGCACCAGGTTGTAGGTGAAGCTGTCGTAGTTGTCGATGAGGAGGATCATGGCCGTATCTCTCCTCACTGTCCGCGCCGGGCCGCGCCGGAGAAGCGGGCGGCCTCCTCGGCGGCGCGGAACAGCGCCCCGGCCTTGTTGGCGCATTCGGCCTGCTCGTTTTCCGGAACGGAATCGGCGACGATGCCGGCCCCGGCCTGCACGAACATGCGTCCGTCCTTGACCAGCGCGGTGCGCAACACGATGCAGGTGTCCATCTCTCCGGCGGCGGAGAAATAGCCCACGCAGCCAGCGTAGGGCCCGCGCTTGTCCTTTTCCAGCTCGTCGATGATCTCCATGGCCCGCACCTTGGGCGCGCCGGAGACGGTGCCGGCGGGAAATCCGGCCATCAGCGCGTCGATGGCGTCATGCCCGGCGTCCAGTTTGCCTTCCACGTTGGAGACGATGTGCATGACCTGGCTGTAGCGCTCGATGATGAAGCGGTCGGTGACCTTCACCGAGCCGATGGCGGCTACCCGGCCGACGTCGTTGCGCCCCAGATCGAGCAGCATGAGATGCTCGGCCAGCTCCTTGGGATCGGCCAGAAGATCGCGCTCCAGGGCCTCGTCCTCGGCGTGCGTCGCGCCGCGCGGGCGGGTGCCGGCGATGGGGCGGATGGTCACCGTCTCGTCGCGCAGGCGCACGAGGATTTCCGGCGATGAGCCGATGAGCGAGAAATCGCCGAAGTCCAGATAGTAGAGGAAAGGCGAGGGATTGATCCGCCGCAGCGCCCGGTAGAGGGAAAAGGGCGGCAGGGGAAAATCCGTCTCGAAACGCTGCGAAAGCACCACCTGAAAGATGTCTCCGGCGCGGATGTAGTCCTTCGCCCGGCGCACCATGGTGTGATATTCTTCCGCGGTGGTGTTGGAGACGGGCGGGGCGATCTCCACGTCCTCCCCGGCCTCCTGCAACAGGGCCGGATCGAGCGGGCGCGAGAGGGCCTCCACGGCCTCATCCAGCCGCCCCCGGGCCTGTCTCCAGGCCGTCTGGGCGGAAAGCTCGCGGCGCGGCCAGACGGGGGTAACGATGACGATCTCATCGCGCACCGCGTCGAAGATGGCCATGATGGTGGGGCGGATCATCAGCCCGTCCGGCACGCCGAGGGCGTCCGGGTTGGGCTGGCCGATGGCCTCCATCTCGCGCACCATGTCATAGCCCATGTAGC
>JALUFY010000357.1 GCA_027051995.1 Hyphomicrobiales bacterium | reverse complement strand
TCGTGGTGTGGCGGCGTGTGCGGCGCTTGTGATAGCTGTAGCGGCTGGAATAGCGCCTGCGCCGCCTGCGGCGCGGCAGCAGGGCGCGGCTTAAGCCCTTCACCAGCCCGGCGATGAGGGCGGAGATGATGATGGAGAGAATGCCAGCGCCCTTGTCCTCTCCGCCGTCATCCAGCCGGGCGGCGGGCAGGGCCTCGGCGCGGTAGCGGCGGCTCATGGCGGCCACGGTGAGCACGGCGGAATAGGTCATCAGCCGCCCGGCGAGGGCCGGATCCACGCCCTGCGGCGCGGGGGCGGCCCTGGCGGCCTTCTCGGGGGAGCCGAAGAGGTGGGCGAGAATGTCCTCGCCGTCATCCACGGCCTCGCGGGAGGTCAGGGCCCTGGGCTTGCGCAGATATTCCTCGGCCTCGCCGTCTTCCAGTAGATCGAAGATGGTTTCCATTTCCGCCTCGTCGCTTTCGGCGCGCTCGTGAATGCGCCGGGCGATGACGGGCGCCTGGGCGCGCAGAACGGCCTCGAAATCCGCCGGGGCAATGCCGGCGGCGGCGGCGATGGCGGCGGTCTGCTGGCCGCCGTTGGCGGTGATGATGTGTTCGATGAGCTCCATGTCCGCAAGGGTATGGCGCGCTTGGGGTGTGGCGTCAAGCGGCCTCCTGGCGGGCCAGGCGGTGGATGAGCGACCAGGCGGCGAGCACCGCCAGCAGGCCGATGAGGGCCGAGCCCGCCGCAGAGCCGGCGAAGACGCCCTTGGCGCCCATGTAGCGGGCGGCGATCTCCACCGGGATCATGGTGCCGAAGATGGCGCGGGCCCAGTTGAACATGGTGGACCAGCGCTCCTTGCCCAGGTTGTTGAAGGCCGCCTGTGAGACGAACTGGCCGGAGGTGAAAATCCAGCTCCACGAGAGGAAGGTGCAGAAATAGACGATCAGGGCGGCGGCCTCGCCGCTGGCGGAGAACCAGCCGGGCACACGATAGCGGAAAATGAAGAGGACGGCGGCCATGATCAGGGTATAGACGGCGGCGAAGCCCAGCCCCGTCAGATAGGTCTGGCGCACGCGCCGCATCTGTCCGGCGCCGAAGTTCTGGCCGATGATGGGGCCGACCGCCGAGGACAGCGAGAAGACGACGCCGAAGAAGACCGGCACAAGGCGGTTGATGATGGTGGCGGCGGCCACGGTCTGATCGCCGAAGCGCGATGCGGCATACATGAAATAGGCCACCAGCGCGGGCGTGGCCAGCTGCGTGAGGGTGACCGGTATGGCGATGCGCGCGATGCCGCCCGCGTCGCGCTTCAGCTGCATCCTGGAAGGGTTGCTCATCATGCCGTGCCTGCGCGACATGGCGTGCCAGCCGGCGAGGAAAGAGAGGATGTTGGCGGTGACCGTGGCGGTGGCCGCCCCGGCGATGCCCATGCCGAGGCCGAAGATGAAGACCGGATCGAGCACGGCGTTGGTGACGGCCACCGTCAGGGTGACATACATCGAGCGCATGGGATCGCCCACGGCGCGCAGAGTGAAGCTGAAGAGAATGGCCCCGGCGAGCAGCGGAAAGCCCAGCGCGACGATGCGCAGATAGACCGTGGCCTCATGCAGCGCCGCGCCCTTCGCCCCCATGAGGCCGAGGACGGCATGGGGAAAGAGCTCCATGACGAGGGTGAGAACAAGGGCCGTTCCCATGGCCACGGCGAGGCTGGAGGTGGCGTATTTGCGCGCCCGCACGCGCAGTTTTCTGCCCATGTGAATGGAGACGAGCGCGCCCGCGGCGATGGAGATGCCCATGACGATGGACAGGTTGGTGAAGGCCAGCGTGCCGGCATAGCCCAGCCCGGCGGTGCTCTCGACGCGGTTCAGCATGGAGATGAACCACAGATCGGCCAGATCGACGAGAAAGATGGACATCAGGCCGATGGCGCCCATCAGCGTCATCAGCATGACGTGGCGGGGGATGGAGCCGGTGACGAAGCGCGCCTTGCGCGATTCGGCGGACGGGCGCGCCCTTCTGGCGCCAGTGTCGGATGTGCTCATGAATGCTGATCCCGAAAGGCTTGCGGAGCCGCCCCCCGGCGGCCGCCGATGGCGCTTTACATGCGCCAAAAAACGTGGAATGGCAAATTACAGTATGGAAATGGCTCTCAGCCGGTGCCGCCAGCGGTGAGGCCGTCAAGGCGGATGGTGGGCTGGCCGACGCCGACGGGCACGCCCTGGCCGGCCTTGCCGCAGGTGCCGATGCCCGGATCGAGGGCCAGATCGTCGCCCACCATGGCGACGCGCGTCAGGGCGTCCTTGCCGTTGCCGATGAGTGTGGCGTCTTTCACCGGGCGGGTGACCTTGCCGTTCTCGATCAGATAGGCCTCGGTGCAGGTGAAAACGAAGTTGCCCGAGGTGATGTCCACCTGACCGCCGCCGAAGGAGACGGCATAGAGCCCCTTCTTCACCGAGCGGATGATTTCCTCCGGCTTGTATTCGCCCGCCTGCATGAAGGTGTTGGTCATGCGCGGGATGGGGGCGTGGGCGTAGGATTCGCGCCGCCCGTTTCCGGTGGGCTGCATGCCCATGAGGCGGGCGTTCATGCGGTCCTGCATGTAGCCCACCAGTCTGCCGTTCTCGATGAGGGTGGTGGGGCCGGTGGGCGTGCCTTCATCATCGATGGTCAGCGAGCCGCGCCGGCCGGGGATGGAGCCGTCATCGATGACGGTCACGCCTTTCGCCGCCACCTGCTCGCCCATGAGCCCGGCGAAGGCGGAGGTGCCCTTGCGGTTGAAGTCGCCCTCCAGGCCGTGCCCCACCGCCTCGTGCAACAGAATGCCGGGCCAGCCGGGGCCCAGCACCACGTCCATTTCACCCGCCGGGGCGGGGGCGGCCTCCAGCGAGACGAGCGACTGGCGCAGGGCCTCGCGCACCGCCTCCTTCCACTTTTCGCCGCCGATGTAATCGGTCCAGTGCTCGCGGCCGCCCAGGCCATGCATGCCCGTGCCGCGCCTTTCTCCCTCTTCGGTGATGATGGAGACGTTGAAACGCATCAGGGGGCGGAAATCGAAGGCCTGGGCATCCGGGCGGATGATGGCCACCGCCTCCCACGATCCGGCCAGCGAGACCGAAACCTGGCGCACGCGCGCATCCAGCGAGCGGGCGAAGGCGTCGGCCTCTTCCAGCAGCTTCACCTTGGCGGCGAAGGGCATCTCGCTTGTGGGATCATCCGGCGGATAGAGCGCGGCGTTGGCGCCGCGCGGCGGCAGGGCGAGGCTGCCCTCGTGCCCGGTTTGCACGGCGCGCACGGTCTGCGCGGCGCGCGAAAGGGCCGCCTCGGAGACTTCCGATGAATGGGCGTAGCCGGTGCGTTCGCCGCTGACCGAGCGCAGGCCGAAGCCGGAGCGCGAATCATAGGTGGCGGATTTCAGCTTGCCGTCGTCCCACATCAGGGCCTCGGAGCGCGACAGCTCAATGAACAACTCGCCATCGTCTGCGCCGCTCAGGGCGTCCCGCGCGATGCGGGCGGCCTTTTCGCGATCGAAGTCCGTGTGCGTGAAGATCAGCTCCGGGCCAGGATGTGTCATGCGCGGGCCTTCCGGGTGGTGTTTGGGGAAATGTCTTCGCGGCCGTGGACCTGGCGGTAATCCGGCAAATGGCGGTATTTTCTCATGGCCGTTATTCGCTCTCCGGTTGCCACTGGATTCGTCATCTCCGCGAAGGCGGAGATCCAAGTGTGAATCCCGGCTGGCGGAGAACATGGCGGCTGGAACACTGCCGTTTCAACCGGAAGCCCGGCCTCATTCTCCGCCATGCGTGGAGAGTCACACTTGGGTTCCCGCCTTCGCGGGAACGGCGGATGCATGATGGGTTCTTGTGTAACTAATTGAGGTGTATCGCCTTATAATGCATTCTTCCGGATGCTGCTCAGTTGGGCAGGCTGTCGAGTTTTTTCATGGCGGCGGTGAAGCCGGAGAGCTTGAACTCCAGGGGCAGGCCGACGCCGGGGGCGGCGTAAAAGATGAAGCGCGCCTTGGTGCCCTTCTTCAGCTTGCTCAGCGTTTGCGGTCTTGCCTCGGCCAGGGATTCGCAGAACACCGGATTGCAGCGGATGAAGGGCACCCGGGCGATGGCCTTGCCGTCGATCTCCAAGCCGATGCCTGTGGGCAGATAGACGCCGACGGGGGCGCGCACGTTCATCATGTGGGTGATCTTGACGTTGCCCTTCTTGTCCTTGACCTTGTTCTTGAGCACGATGAGCGACAGAAAGACGTTCTTGCGCCTGGTGTCGATGGCGGTGGCGGAGACGTAACAGGTCTTGACCGTCTTGTCCCTGGCCACGGGCACCGTCTCGCAGACCACCTTCCACATGCCGTTTTTCATCACGATTTCCGGCTTGGGGCCGCGCGGCTGAACCGGGCGCTGCCGCCGGGGCGCCCCGGCGGGCGGCTTGACGCGCGGGCCGAAGGGGGTGACGGGCATGCCGCCCGCCTGCTGGGCCAGGCCGGGCGCGCTGGAGACCGTAGCGCCGCCAGCGGCGATGAAAAGGCCGAGAACGGCGGGCGAAAGGGTTTTGGCGAGGGTTGCGGCCAGACCACGGGTGTTCATCTTCGCTGATGCTCCATTTGCAAATGTTGTTTCGGGCGCGGGGGCGATGGCGTCCGCCGTGCGGCAATCCTTACTCCGAAACGCACCGCGCGTCCAGCATGGCGCGGCGGGCGGGGATGGGGGATCGCTTCCGGGATCATTCACGGACAAATACGGCCAAATTCCGGCCCGCGCTCTTGAGCGGCATGTTGATTTGCGTCTAGTGTGCGCGTCCGGAAAACCGTTTCATCGGGGAATTGTTCATGCTGTATCAATCGACGCGCGGCGGTGATGCCGGGCGCAGCTTCGAGGATGTCCTGCTGGCCGGGCTGGCGCCGGACGGAGGGCTTTATCTGCCGGCCGAATGGCCGGAGCTTTCCGCCGATGACTGGCGGGCTCTGCGCAACCGCCCCTGGGCGGAAGTGGCGCGGGCGGTCATGGAGCCCTACATGGGCGGCTTCCTGGGCGGAGAAGAGCTGGCGGCGCTGATCGAAGAGGCGGCGGCGGAATTCGGCCATCCGGCGGTGACGCCGCTGGAGCAGCTGGACGGCAATCTGTGGCTACTGGAGCTGTTTCACGGGCCCACCCTGGCCTTCAAGGACGTGGCCATGCAGATGCTGGCCCGTCTCATGGACGCCGCGCTGGAGCGCCGCGACGCCCATGTGACCATCATCGGGGCCACCTCGGGCGATACCGGATCGGCGGCCATCGAGGCCTTCCGGCATTCCAGGCGCGCCTCCATCTTCATCCTGCATCCGCATGGGCGGGTGTCGGAGGTGCAGCGCCGGCAGATGACCACGGTGGATGCGCCGAACGTCCACAACATCGCCATCGAGGGCGATTTCGACGACTGTCAGGCGCTGGTCAAGGCGATGTTCAACGACGCACCCTTCCGCGAGCGGATGAAGCTGGCGGGGGTGAACTCCATCAACTGGGGGCGCATTCTGGCGCAGATCGTCTATTACGCCACATCGGCGCTGGCCCTGGGCGCGCCGGACAGGGCAGTCTCCTTCACCGTGCCGACGGGCAATTTCGGCGACATCTTCGCCGGATACGCGGCAAAGCGCATGGGCCTGCCCATCAAGCGGCTGGTCATTGCCACCAACGTCAACGACATCCTGCACCGGGCGCTCACCACGGGGCGCTACGAGGTGACGGGCGTGACCGCCACCACAAGCCCGTCGATGGACATTCAGGTCTCCTCCAATTTCGAGCGGCTGCTCTTCGACATGATGGAGCGCGACGCGGCCGGCCTGAAGCGGCTGATGGATTCGCTGGCGCAATCGGGGGCCTTCACCATTCCGGAGGCGGCGCTCGAAGCCATGCGGACGCTGTTCGATTCCGGGCGGACGGACGAGGAGGCGGTGATCGAGACCATCAGGCGGATATACGCGGAAACCGGCGAACTGGTGGATCCGCACACGGCGGTGGGCCTGCATGTGGCGATGGAGAAGGCCTCTCCGGAGGCGGCGATGATCTCTCTGGCCACGGCGCACCCGGCCAAGTTCCCCGATGCGGTTGATCGCGCCAGTGGCCAGCGCCCGGCCCTGCCACAGCGTCTGGCGCACATCATGGAGGCCAAAGAGTATCTCACCGTGCTGCCCGATGATCTGGAGCAGGTGGAGGCCTTCATCGAAGGCAACGCGGGCGCATGAACCGATTGCGGCCTGTTCATGTCTGGTGTTATTAAACAAAAACGCCATATCCTTTAACAAGGAAATGCCTTATTAAAGGATGCTTGAACAAGCTGGACTTGAAAATCCGGGCGGCGCTGCGTCATGACGAAACGTGGAACAACAGGGACGTTTCATCCCGTTTCCGTCGAAGGCCACACGGGAAGGGCCTTCGTTCCCTTTCCCCTGCCGCCGGGTCCGCCCCTGCGCTATGACGCGCCGCGCCGCCGCAAGCTGCTGGAACAGGCCATTCACGCCCTTGGCGGGCTGGATGCGATCACCACGCTTCTGCCGGAACCGGAGATTTTTCTCTATACCTATGTGCGCCGGGAAGCCGTGCTCTCGTCGCAGATCGAGGGCACGCAATCGACGCTGTCCGATCTTCTGCTTTTCGAGCTGGATGAAGCGCCGGGCGCGCCCTTTGACGATGTGCGGGAGGTTTCCAATTACGTGCGCGCCCTGGAGCATGGCATGCGCCGCCTGAAGGAAGGCCTGCCCTTGTGCAACCGGCTCCTGCGCGAGATGCACGCCATTCTGCTGGACAGCGGGCGTGGCTCGCGCAGGCAGCCGGGGCATTTCCGCACCCGCCAGAACTGGCTGAACGGCGAAACCGTGGCGGACGCGGAATTCGTGCCGCCGCCGCCGGAGCATGTCGAGGCGTGCATGGCCGCCCTGGAGCATTTTCTCAACGCGCGTGACGATGAGGCGCAACCTTATGAAACGCTGATCAAGGCGGCGCTGGCGCATGTGCAGTTCGAGACGATTCATCCCTTTCTGGATGGCAATGGCCGCCTGGGACGGATGCTGGTGTCCTTCGTTCTGCACGCGGAAGGTCTCCTGCGCTATCCCCTGCTTTATCTCAGCCTCTATCTGCGCAGGAACCGCCGCCGGTATTTCCAGCTTCTGACGCGGGCGCGCACAGAGGGGGCGTGGGAGGACTGGCTGGATTTCTTCCTTGAAGGCGTGAGGGACACCGCCGGAAACGCCGTGCATACAGCCAACCGGCTGATGAACTTGTTCCGTGATGACGAGGCGCGCATCGCATCGGCGGATGCGGGCAGGCAGGCGGCCACCCTGCTTGTCATGCTGCGGGAAATGCAGAAGCGGCCCCTTGTCACGGCTTCCGGCATGCAGCGGGGAACGGGTCTTTCCCAGCCGACGATCAACAAGGCCTTCGCGGCTCTTTCCCGGATGGGGATTGTGCGCGAAATCACCGGCAAGAAACGCGGGCGGGTCTATGCCTACCGGCAATACATGAGCCTGCTCGACGAAGGCGCGCGCATGAAACAGGATGACGGGAGCTGACGTGACTTCTTCTTTTTCTTCCCGGGTGCGCGTTTCGCGTCTCGCCAACGGGCTGGCGGTCGTCACGCACGAGATGGCGCATCTGGAGATGGTGGCGCTGGGGGTGTGGGCGCTGGCCGGATCGCGCGACGAGACGCTGCGCGAGGCCGGATTGGCGCATTTTCTGGAGCACATGGCCTTCAAGGGCACGAAACGGCGCACGGCCAGGGAGATCGCCGGCGCGATCGAGGGGCGCGGCGGCGATCTGAACGCCTCCACTTCCACGGAGACCACCGGATATACCGCCCATGTGCTGAAGGAGGACTGGCCGCTAGCGCTGGACGTGCTGGCCGACATCCTCACCGGCCCGCTGTTCGATGCCGGCGAGATGGAGCGCGAGCGCGGCGTCATCCTGCAGGAAATCGCCGCCTCCCTGGATGATCCTGCGGATGTGGTCTTCGAGCAGGCCGAGGCGGTGGCCTTTGCGGGCCATCCGCTGGGGCGCTCCGTGCTTGGAACGCCGGAGACGGTTTCGGCGCTGACGCCGGACGATCTGCGCGGCTTCCTGCGGCGCGAATACACCGCCGGGCGGATGGTGCTGTCGGCCGCCGGGGGGATCGGGCATGACGAACTGGTGGATACGGCCGGGGCGCTCCTTTCGGACTTCGCGCCGGGCGGCGCGCCGGAGCGCCAGGCGCCGGTCTTCTCCTCCGGGCGGGCGCGCGCGGCGCGCGATCAGGATCAGACGCATATCGTTCTGGCCTGGCCCGCGCCGGGCTATCTGGACGAGGAGATTTACGCCGCTCAGGCCATGTCGTCGGTTCTCGGCTCGGGCATGGCCTCGCGCCTGTTCCAGTCGCTGCGCGAGGAACGGGGGTTGTGCTATTCGGTTTACAGCTATTATTCGCCCTGGGCCGATACCGGCCTGCTCTATCTCTACGCCGCCACCGCGCCGGACAAGGCGGACGAGGCGGCCGGGCTGATGCGCGAGGAGGCCGCGCGCATCAGCCCGGCCGCCTCGTCCGCCT
>JALUFY010000356.1 GCA_027051995.1 Hyphomicrobiales bacterium | reverse complement strand
GCTCAAGGGGCTGCTTTACGGGCCGGACGGGGCGGCGTTTTCGCCCAGCCACACCCGCAAGGGCGGCAGGCTCTACCGCTACTATGTCAGTCAGACGGTGCTCAAGCATGGCGCTGGACCCTGCCCCGTTGGCCGCGTGTCCGCTGGCAAGATCGAGGCCACCGTTATCGGCCAGCTGCGCGCCGTGTTCCACCAGCCTGAAATCATCATTGGCGCATGGAAGGCGGCCAAGGCAAAGAACAGTGGCATTACCGAAGCCGACGCCCGCGCGGCCCTGCAACAACTCGACCCGCTGTGGTACGAACTGTTCCCCGCCGAGCAGGCCCGCATCCTTCAGTTGCTGGTGGAGCGGATCGACATCGGCGCCGAGGGGCTGGATATCCGCCTGCGGATTGATGGCCTCACCAGCCTGGCGAGGGAGTTGACGGACGCCGAAAGGGAGGAAGCCGCATGAAACCTGCCGCCACCCCCGATACGATCACCCTGCATGTCCCGTTCCGCATCATCAAGCGCGGCGGGCGCAAGGAAGTGCGGTTGCCGCCCGGCGCGCCGGTTCAGCGCCAAACCGGCAACACCCTGATCAAGGCCTTGGCCCGCGCCTTCCGCTGGAAGAAAATGCTGGAAAGCGGCCAGTTCGCCACGGTCACTGAACTGGCCAAACACGAAAAACTGGCCTTCTCCTACATGACCCGCGTCCTGCGCCTGTCCCTGCTGGCGCCGGATATTGTCGAGGCGATTCTGGATGGCGCGCAGGGGCCGGACGTGACTTTGGGGCTGCTGCTTGAGAGAATGCCCGTGGATTGGGAGGAGCAAAGGCGGCTGCTGGGGTATTCTCAGGCTTCGTCAGTGTAGAAACTGGCGCGTTTGGCGCCAGGCAGCATGACAAGGCGCTAATCCCGGTTGGGAAACCGCACCCCGAGCTGCTGCCATACCGGCCAAGGGGGTATTGTACTTCGTTCTGGAATTTACAGCATAACGAAATCAGCACCATTGACCAGAAAAGGCAAGCCGCCTAATGTTCAACCAAGGCAACGCCAGCCCCGCATTTTCAACATCGCGCGGGATATCGCCGCAAATCCGTTACACCGGACGCTGCTACGAAGCGGAGTCATGCACCCAAGGCTTTTCCTATTTATTGTGGACTGTTCCGCCGTGTTTCCGGCCACCCGTCCGGCGTGAAGATTCCGGAAACGCGCCAGCCTGCCCTTACGAAAGGGAAAAGCCGGCCGCCTTTACCCGGGATGAGATTCTGCTATGACACCCGCATGCGTGAATATCTCGAACACCTGACGGAGAATTTCGTCTTTCCGGCGCTGGCCGTGGATGAACGGGGCGCGCTGATCAGCGCCAACGCGGCGGCCATGGAGCTTTTTCCTCTTCTCGAACCAGGCCGGCCGGCCAGTGCCGCCATTCGCGGAAAATCCTTCGCCAATGCGCTGGGCGATGTGCTTTCAGGCGGGAAATCCGCCCTGGCGATTGTTGATCTGAAACGTCCCAAAAGACGTTTGGAAGCGCACATGAGCGCGCTTTCCGCCCGCCCCGGCGGGAGCCATGTCTTCATCCATTTCCGGGACCGCTCGCAAGAGCAGAGCTTGGCCCGCATGCGCATGAATTTCATCGCCTCGGCCTCCCACGAGCTGCGCACGCCGGTGGCGGCCATTCTGGGGCTGGCCGAAACCCTGCGCGGAGCGGCGCGCGATGATGAAGCCGCCCGCGAGTCATTCCTCGCGCACATGGAACAGCAGGCCCTGCGCATGAAGAAACTGGTGGACGACATGCTCTCGCTGTCGCGCATCGAGGCGGACGGCCACAAGCTGCCCGCCGGCGAAGCCGATCTCAATCTCATCGCCCGCCGGGCCGCCGAACTGCTGCACGACAGGGCGGCGGCGGCGGGTGTCCGCATCGAGCTGAGGCTGCATGACGGCGCGGCCCTGGTGCGCGGCGACGCCGGGCAGATCGAACAGATCGTGCTCAATCTGGTGGAAAACGCCATAGTCTATGGCGGTGATGGCGGCAAGGTGCGCATTCGCGTGCGCCGTGGCGTGAGCAAAAAGGGCGCGGCGCGGCTGGCCCTGTCGGTGCGCGACTGGGGCGCGGGCATCCTGAAAAAGCACATCCCGCGCCTGACGGAGCGTTTCTACCGGGTGGACAAGAGCGCCTCGCGCAAGGCCGGCGGCACGGGGCTGGGGCTGGCCATTGTCAAGCATCTGGCCGCGCGCCATGGCGCACGGCTCAAGATCGCCTCGAAAAAAGGCAAGGGCGCGAAGTTCACCGTCATTTTCCCGGCGCTGGCGGAATGATTTCCGCGATTTTTTGTAACACGCCTGTCACAATCGCATGTCATCTCACCTTGCAGGAGGCCCCGCCGGGCTTCCGTTGGATTGATGCAAGACGGGAGTATCCTGAACATGAAACGCACCCTTGCCGCCGCCTGCGCCGCCGCGGCCATTGCCATTCTGGCTTCTGGCGTGGCCAGCGCCGGAGTGAAGACGATTACCGGGGCGGGCGCCACCTTCCCCTATCCGGTTTACGCCAAGTGGGCCGAGGCCTATTACAAGGCCACCGGCGTGAAGCTGAACTACCAGTCCATCGGCTCGGGTGGCGGCATCAAGCAGATCAAGGCGAAGACTGTGGACTTCGGCGCATCGGATGCGCCCATGAAGCCCGCGGATCTTGACAAGTATGGCCTGATCCAGTGGCCGCAGATCATGGGCGGAGAGGTGCTGGCGGTGAACCTGCCGGGCATCAAGAGCGGTGAGCTGAAGCTCAGCAAGCAGGTTCTCGCGGACATTTTCCTCGGCAAGATCACGAAGTGGAACGATGCGAAAATCGCCGCCATCAACCCCGGCGTCAAGCTGCCGGAGATGAAGATCACCGTGGTGCACCGCTCCGATGGCTCCGGCACGACCTTCATCTTCACCAACTATCTTTCCAAGATCAGCCCCGAATGGAAAGAGAAGGTCGGCTTCGGCAAGGCGGTGTCCTGGCCCACGGGCGTTGGAGGCAAGGGCAATGAGGGTGTTTCCTCCTATGTCTCGCGCATTCCCGGCGGCATCGGCTATGTGGAATATGCCTATGCGCTCCAGAATCACTTGACCTGGACGAAGCTGGAAAACCATGACGGCGCCTATGTGACGCCAACCGCCGCCAATTTCCAGGCCGCGGCCGCCGGCGCGGACTGGGCCGCCGCCAAGGGGTATTACCTGCTTCTGACCAACCAGCCGGGCGCGAAAAGCTGGCCCATCACGGGCGCGTCCTTCATCCTCGTCTACAAGAAGGCTGACAAGCCGGAGAATACCAGGGCGGTGCTGAAGTTCTTCGACTGGGCCTACAAAAACGGGCAGGACGCGGCGCTGAAGCTCGATTACGTGCCCATGCCCGAGAAGGTCGTGGACATGGTTGAAAAGAAATGGTCGCAGACCATCAAGGACGCATCCGGCAATCCGGTGTGGGCCAAATAGGGCGCATTTGGCGGATACGCCACGAAGAAATGGCGGCCCTTGCGGCAGAAAAGTGACGAAAACCCTTCACCGTCTCTTGCGGGACGGTGAAGGTATTTGATTTAACAGGACGGGCGGCGGAACGCCCATGCGGGGATGGGATCTCGGGGATACACGGATGAATGACACTTCGGCAAATCCGCGCGGCGGCGCGCTGGGCGATACGCTGTTCAGGGGCGCGTCGCTGGTGGCGGCTCTCACCGTTCTCGCCGTGCTGGGCGCGATCATTCTCATGCTGGTGAAGGGCTCCATGCCCGCGCTTGGAAAATTCGGCTTCCTTCACTTCATCACCTCGGCCGAATGGAATCCCGTCACCGAACAATTCGGCGCGCTTTCGCCCATCACCGGCACGCTGGTTTCCTCGGCCATCGCCATCATCATCGGCCTGCCCGTCAGCTTCGGCATCGCCCTGTTCATCACCGAGCTGTGCCCGGTGTGGCTGAAGCGCCCCGTCGGCACGGCCATCGAGCTTCTGGCGGCCATTCCCAGCATCATCTACGGCATGTGGGGCCTGTTCGTGTTCGCGCCCTTCTTCGCGGAGCATATCCAGCCTCTGCTCACCGCCACCCTGGGGCGGCTGCCGGTGATCGGAGCGCTGTTCGAGGGGCCGCCGCTGGGCATCAGCGTCTTTACCGCCGGCGTCATTCTGGCCATCATGATCATCCCCTTTATCGCCTCGGTGATGCGCGATGTGTTCAATACGGTGCGCCGCGAACTGCGCGAATCCGCCTACGGACTGGGCTGCACCACCTGGGAGGTGGTCTGGAAGGTGGTGCTGCCGGTGACGCGCGCCGGCGTCACCGGCGCGGTCATGCTGGGGCTGGGCCGGGCGCTGGGCGAAACCATGGCGGTGACCTTCGTCATCGGCAACTCCCATGATCTCAACACCGGGCTGTTCTGGCCGGGCAATTCCATCGCCTCCACCATCGCCAACGAGTTCACCGAGGCCGATGGCGAAATCTACACATCATCCCTGATCGCCTTGGGGCTTGTGCTGTTTCTCATCACTTTCATCGTGCTCTCCCTGGCAAGGATCATGCTCATCCGGATGTCGCGCCAGGACGGGGCGAAATCGTGAGGGACGGAATCATGAATCTTTACGCGCGGCGCAAGCTCCTCAATGTCTTCAACCTGACCGCCTCGGTGCTGGCCACGGCCTTCGGGCTGTTCTTTCTGGTCTGGCTGCTGTGGGTGCTGTTCGCCCGCGGCTTCGCCCATCTTGATCCGGCGCTGTTCACCCATGACATGCCCGGCCCCGGATCGGAAGGCGGCGGCCTTCGCAACGCCATCACCGGCTCCCTTATGCTTACCGTGCTGGGCGTGATTTTCGGCGCGCCGCTGGGTGTCATGGCCGGCATTTATCTCTCCGAATACGGGCGCGGCGGATGGCTGGCCGCCACCGTGCGCTTCGTCTCCGACATCCTGCTCTCCGCGCCGTCCATCGTCATCGGCGTCTTCGTTTATGAGATCATGGTGGCGCCGCTGGGCGGATTTTCCGGCTGGTCGGGGGCGGTGGCGCTGGCCATCATCGCCCTGCCGGTGATCCTGCGCACCACGGAGGACATGATGCTGCTGGTGCCCGACACCATGCGCGAGGCCGCCGCCGCCCTGGGCGCGCCGCGCTGGAAGGTCATCACCCGCGTGGTGCTGCGCGCCGCCCGCAGCGGCGTCATGACCGGCATTCTGCTGTCTGTGGCGCGCATATCCGGCGAAACCGCGCCCCTGCTGTTCACCGCGCTGAACAATCAGTTCTTCTCGCTCGACATGAGCCGGCCGATGGCCAACCTGCCGGTGACCATCTTCAATTTCGCCATGGGCCCCTATGACAACTGGCACGATCTGGCCTGGGCCGGATCGCTGCTCATCACCCTGGTGGTGCTGGGGCTGAACATTCTCACCCGCGCCTTTCTGCGCGGCGGCAATCAAAAGGGATGACGCTTGCGATGAATGCTATCGAGCACAACGGGGCGGAAGCGCCCGCGGCCACGGAGGCGGTGGACGGCGCCGCGCCCGGCGCAAACGCAAATCGGGCAAAGCTCGATATCCGCCATCTGGATTTCTACTATGGCAAGAATCACGTCCTGCATGACATCAACCTGAAGATACCCGAGCGTCAGGTCATGGCCTTCATCGGTCCTTCGGGCTGCGGCAAGTCCACCTTGCTGCGCACTTTCAACCGCATCTATTCGCTCTATCCCAATCAGCGCGCCGAGGGCGAAATCTGGATGGACGGCGAAAACATCCTGGGCCGCGACGTGGACATCAATCTGCTCAGGGCGAAGGTGGGCATGGTCTTCCAGAAGCCCGCGCCCTTCCCCATGAGCATCTTCGACAACATCGCCTTCGGCATCCGGCTTTACGAAAGGCTGCCAAAGGCGGAGATGGAGGAGCGCGTCGTCTCCGCCCTGAAGCGCGCCGCCCTCTGGGATGAAGTCAAGGACATGCTGGGCAAGAGCGGCGCGGCGCTCTCCGGCGGCCAGCAGCAGCGGCTGTGCATCGCCCGCGCCATCGCGGTGAAGCCCGAAGTGATCCTGCTCGACGAGCCGACCTCGGCGCTCGATCCCATCTCGACCGCGCATATCGAGGAGCTGGTCATGGAGCTGGCCGCCGATTACACCATCGTCATCGTCACCCACAACATGCAGCAGGCGGCCCGCATGTCCAGCCGCACCGCCTTCATGTATCTCGGCGAAATCATCGAGGAAGGCGAGACGGACCAGATTTTCACCGCCCCGCGCAAGGAAAAAACCCAAGATTACATCACCGGACGATTCGGCTGAGAAAGGTTCTCCCATGACGGAAAGTCACATCATCAAGGCCTTCGACCGCGATCTGGCCGAGCTCGACGAGAAAATCGTCAAAATGGGCAAGCTGGCGGAAAAGACGCTTGACGGCGCCCTGCGCGCCCTGCGCAAGCGCGACCCGGAGCTGGCCGGGGCGATCATCCTGCGCGACCGCGAGATCGACCAGCTGGACATGGAGATCGAGGACAGGGCGATTTCGCTGATCGCCCTGCGCCAGCCCATGGCCAACGACCTGCGCTCGGTCATCGCGGCGCTGAAAATCGCCAGCGATCTGGAGCGCATCGGCGATCTGGCCAAGAACATCGCCCGGCGCGTCATCACCCTGGCGGACAGCAAGCCGCCCAAGCCGCTCAAGAAGGGCCTCAAGCGCATGGGCAAGCAGGTGATCGGGCAATTGCACGATATTCTGGAGGCTTACCGGACCCGCGACGCGCAAAAGGCGCTTGAGGTCCGGGAGCGCGACGAGGACATCGACGAGGCCTACAACGCGCTGTTCCGCGAGCTGCTCACCTACATGATGGAAGACCCGCGCACCATCGGCCTGTGCACGCATCTGCTCTTCGGCGCGCGCAACCTGGAGCGCATCGGCGATCACATCACCAACATCGCCGAGAATATTGTCTATCTGGCCACTGGCGAGCGCCTGGAGCAGGCCCGTCCCAAGAGCGACGCGACGGCCGGCATGATGCCCCCGCCCGCCGTCGAGGACACGCCGGATGGCGGGAACGGGGAATAAGGGATCATGACCATCCGCGTGCTCCTGGTCGAGGACGAGGAAGCCCTGGCCGTCATGCTGCGCTACAATCTCGAGGCGGAAGGGTATGACGTGACCACCGCCCCGGATGGCGAGGAGGGCGAGCTGCTGCTCGCCGAACAGCCCTTCGACATCGCCATTCTGGACTGGATGCTGCCCGGCGTGTCCGGAATAGAACTGTGCCGCCGGATCAGGGCGGACAAGCGCACAAGGGACATGCCCGTCATGCTGCTCACGGCGCGCAGCGAGGAAACGGACAAGGTGCGCGGATTGTCCATTGGCGCGGACGACTATGTGGTCAAGCCCTTTTCCGTGCCCGAGCTTCTGGCGCGCATCAAGGCGCTCTTGCGCCGCGCCAGCCCGCGCAAGATCGCCGAAGTAATTGAAACGGGCGATATCCGGCTGGACCGCGCCGCCCATACGGCCTGGCGCGGCAAGAGGAAATTGCGCCTGGGTCCGGTGGAAATGCGGCTTCTGGCGTTCCTCATGGAGAATCCCGGCCGCGTCCATTCGCGCGCCCAGCTGCTCGATCATGTCTGGGGACGCGACAAGTTCGTGGACGAACGCGCCGTGGATGTCTGCATCGGCCGGCTGCGCAAGGCGCTCACCAGCGACGGCGAACCAAACCCCATCCGCACCGTGCGCGCCGCGGGCTACATGCTGGAGAAATGAGCCAAAGCCTCCACAGCCAGACAGCCTTGGCCCTGGTCACCCCGCGCTTCTGGCTGGAGGTGAAGACCTTGAACTTGTATCGCGTCCCCAGCCCGTGGCCGCGATAGCCGTCGTCCACATGGACCCGCTCCAGCGCCGCGCCTGTGAACTTTTCGATCTCCGGCAGCACCGTGCGCAGGGTATGGCCGTCATAGGGCCTGCCCGGCAGCGCCTTGACATGGGCCACGAACTGCCCGCCTTTCGAGCGCCGCCACGGGGTGGCCACCGATACCTTCACCCCGAACGCCTGAGGCTTGTGCGCCTTGCCTTTTCCGATGCACTCCACCTCCGGCGCGTGCAGTGAATAAATCTTTTTCAGTATCCCGTCCCGGGGCTTCTGCGTGCGCACCCGCTGAAGCCTTCCACAGCTCGGCCCGGAAGATGTCCTCCAGCGCCGCATTGCCCGCGATCTTGCGCCTGATGTCCCGGATGACGCGCCCCAGATACGTGGACAGACGGCGCTTTTCCCGCTTGGCCCGCTTGAACTGCCTGGCGTGGCGATAGCGCTGATGCTTGATCAAGGCCCGCTTGCCCACCCGCGCGTAGCTCTGGCGCAGGTGGACGCCATGCGTCTTCGCCAGCCGCGCCAGACGCCGCCGCGCCGTGTCCATCAGCTTCGCATCGGTTGGATGGGTGATGTTCTTCTCCTGCACCGTCGTGTCCACGATCACCCGCCTGAAGTCCGAAGGCCGCGCCGCCCCCAGCCGCACCGCCGCCATGAGGCTCGCCTGCAACAGCGCCATCACCTTCTCCTCGCCCAGGCGCTGCCGCCAGCGGGTCAGGGACGAACGGTCGAACGGCA
>JALUFY010000355.1 GCA_027051995.1 Hyphomicrobiales bacterium | reverse complement strand
CAATCCAGCAGCCCGAGCTGCTTGCGGATCAGTCTTTCAAGCCGGGGCGAGAGATGGCTTGGCACCGTGGCCCTCCGCTTGCCGATGCAAACGAGATAATGCGATCCCTTGCCCTTCTTCCTGTCAAGCCTGAAATCCAGCCCGCGCCGCTTGGCTTCCTTGCGAAGGGATTTGAGGAAGGTGGTTCGAGACATGACATGTCCCCATCATTGCCAATTTCGTCTCACCTGTCCCCGCAATCAGTTATGTTCATATACCTTCTCGGACACATTTGTCCGATTGTCAAGGCCCGCGGCACAACATGCCATCAAGGAGAGCGAACGTTCCGGGCAATAGACATGATCGCACCGCTCTCACGCCCGGCAGCGAAAAAATCTCCGCCCGCCCTTCAAATGACGCATTTGTTCGCCTATATTCATTCTGCCTGAGCAATCAGGATATGGCGATAAACGGCTGTCGCAATAACTCCTCGGACCCGGGGGCGGTACCCGGCGCCTCCACCACATGCGCCGCAGGCATGAGCGGCCCATCTGATGGGGGCGAAACAGTTTCGACGGGGAGCCAAAGGACAGACCCTTCGCCCGGTTGAGGCACCGCCGTAACGGTCCAAAACTCAATAGTTGCCAACGACAACTATGCTCCGGTGGCCGTCGCTGCGTAACGCGGCGCCAGTTACCGAAACTTCAAGTCCTGAACACTAGCCTGTTCAGGCGGGGCTTTGAGAGGGCGCCTGGCAACAGAAGCCCTCTCTTTTCGCATGCGAATGGGGCAAGGGATGCGGACAAACGGCGAAGAGGGACACACCCGCACGCAACCGGCGCGGGATTTTTTTGCCTTTTGACGAGAATCAGCCCATTTTTTGCGCAAATCGTCTATACTGTGACCAGCATTTCGTGATGTAATCCCCATATCGCGCCGTTACCTGCCGGCGTGTGAATGTCAATTTGGAAAGGCTCGGGATCATGGCCGGTAATCAGGGCGAGACCGAAGATCTCATGCGTTACGACCTGCTGGCGCAAAGCGCTCTCAGGCAGGTTGTCTATCTGGCGTTGAAACGGGTGGAGCGCGAAGGGCTGCCGGGCGAGCATCATTTCTTCATCGCCTTCGACACCCGCCATCCGGGCGTGAGCATTTCACCAAGGCTGCGCGGCAAGTATCCCGAGGAGATGACCATCGTCATCCAGCACCAGTTCTGGAACCTTTCGGTGCATCCCGGCCACTTCGAAATCGATTTGTCCTTTGACAATATCCCTGAAAAGCTGATCATACCCTTCGAGGCGGTCAAGGGATTCTTCGATCCCGCCGTGCAGTTCGGCCTGCAATTCGAAGTCGCCTGGGAAGAAGGCGCGGACGAAGACGGCCAGCCGGCGCTGGAGAAATCCGCCGCGGAAACCATCGCGCCTCCCGCTGGCCCGCAAGAATCGCGGGACACCGGCGAAGAGGGCGCGGACGGCGAAAAGAAGGATGCGGCAAAAATTGTTTCACTGGACTCCTTCCGCAAGAAATAGCCTTCTCCCCCCGGCCTGCGCCGCGCTGGCGCTGCTCCTTTGCGCCGCCTCCGCCACGCCCGCCCGCGCCGGGCAGGCCAGGGCGCGCACCATCAACGACCTGCTGGGCAACCCGTCCGACCCCGCCTACATGAAGGTGGAGGGGAAACCGGCGAAAAAGCTCTTCGGCCACATGAAGACCCCCGCCCCCCTGCCGCCGCAGCCCATCGGCTCATACGCGCGCGGCTGCGCGGCGGGCAATGCCGCCATGCCGCTCACCGGCCCGGCCTGGCAGGTCATGCGCCTTTCGCGCAACCGCTTCTGGGGCCAGCCCATCCTGGTGAAATATCTCGAGCGCTTCGCCACGGAGGCCAGAAAATACGACGGCTGGCCCGGCCTGCTCATCGGCGACATGTCGCAGCCGCGCGGCGGGCCGATGCTTTCCGGCCACGCCTCGCACCAGACCGGCCTGGATGTGGATATCTGGTTCGACCCCATGCCGGATCACGTCATGAGCCGCAAGGAGCGCGAGACGAAGGGCGCTTCCTCCGTGACGCTGGATCGCAAGCGCATCAACCCGAAGCGCTTCGGCGTCAAGCTGGCGCGCATCCTGCGCCGCGCCGCGCTCTATCCGGAGACGCAGCGCATCTTCGTCCACCCGCCGATCAAGAAATACCTGTGCGACTGGTCGCGGCGCAATGGCGAGATCAACCGCGCCTGGCTGGCCAAGATCCGCCCCTACTATGGCCATTCGGATCATTTCCACATCCGCCTGCGCTGCCCAAGGGGCGCTCTGAACTGCAAGAACCAGGGCGATCCGCGCCCCAGGGACGGCACCGGCTGCGGCGCGCATCTGGCCTACTGGTATTCGAACAAGCCCTGGGGCGCGGAT
>JALUFY010000354.1 GCA_027051995.1 Hyphomicrobiales bacterium | reverse complement strand
TCCTTCCGCACCGTGCCGGAGATTCTCAAGGCCGTGGACATGGCCCTCGCCAGGGCCCCGGTTTCGGACAGGCCCATGTCCATCCCGGCGCACCTTCCGGCCAGAAGCGCCGATCATGGCCTGGTCGAGCTGTGGCCCGCGCAGACCGCTCCGGGCGGGAAGCGGGGAAAGGACGGCAAGGCGGCGGAAGCATTGTGGCGCCTGCCCGCCGGGCTGGAGTTTCCCGATCAGCCGAAACGCGCCCTGGCGCGGCGCATCGCGCGCACCATCTCCGCCCTGGTGCGCGATGGCGCGCTGGTGCATGACAAGCCCGATCCGGACACCGGCCGGCCGCGCCTTCGCCCCATCCGTTATGGCGACATCCTCATCCTGCTGCGCAAGCGCACCACCTTCATGGATGCGCTCATCTCGGCGCTCAAGCAGGCCGGCATCCCCGTGGCCGGGGCCGACAGGCTCAAGGTGGGCGCGCATCTGGCGGTCAGGGACATGATGGCCCTTGGCCGCTTCATGCTCAACCGCGAGGATGACCTCTCCCTGGCCTGCGTGCTGAAAAGCCCGCTGCTGGCCCGCGATGACGGCGAACCCTTCGATGACGATGATCTGCTCGCCTTGCGCCACGGTCATGGCGGCCCCGGCGTTTCGCTGTGGCGGCAGCTCACCGCCGCCGCCCGCGCCGGCCGGCCCTTCGATGAGGCCGTGAACAGGCTGCGCCAGTGGTGGAGCAGAGCGGCCTTCACCGAACCTTATGAATTCTACGCAGGCGTGCTGGGCCGCGATGGCGGCAAGCGGGCCTTTCTGGCGCGTCTGGGCGAGGAGGCCGCCGAGCCCCTGGAGGCCTTTCTCGACATGCTGCGCGCCTTCGAGCGCGATCACGCGGCCTCCCTCACCGGCTTTCTGGAATTCATGGAAAAGAGCCGCCCGGAGCTGAAACGCGACATGGAGGAGACAACGGCCCAAGTGCGCGTCATGACCATTCATGGCGCGAAGGGGCTGGAAGCGCCGGTGGTCTTTCTGCCCGACACCTGCGACGCCCCCGCCCGGGGCAGGACGCAAATCGCCGTCGTTCCCGATGCGGAAGGCGCGTGGCGCGATGGCGGAACGCCCCTGTGGGTGATGCGCAAGGACATGCGCTGCGAACCGGCCAAACGCGTGATGGACAGGCTGCACGAACGGCGCATGCGCGAATACAACCGCCTGCTCTATGTCGCCATGACCCGCGCCCGCGACAGGCTCTATATCGGCGGCGCGCTGAAAAAAGGCAGCGAGAAACCCGGAAAAGACAGCTGGTATGCCCATCTCCACGAGCTTTTCGCCAGGGACGAATACGCCGTGCGGGGCGCGGATGGAAAGATCCTGTGCTGGCGTCTGGGCGAACCGGGGCCGGCGGGACGGGTGGGAGCGCAAGCGGGCGGAGCCGCCGTGCGGCCCGAGGACTGGATGCTGCGCCGTCCGCCGGTGGAACCCGGCGCGGCCCGCTGGCTGGCCCCCTCCCACATGGGCCGCCCGGCAGCCGGGGAAGAGGCCCTCTCGCCCCTTGCGGCGGAGGCCCGGCAAAGCCGCTTCGCGCGCGGGCTGATGATCCACAAGCTGTTGCAGTTTCTGCCGCAAATCGGGGATGCCGCCGCCCGCCGCGACGCCGCCCTGAACTGGCTTGCCGCCCCGCCCCGGAGCCTGAGCCACGAGGCGGCGCGAGAGCTGTATGACGAAGTGGCCGCTATTCTGGACGATCCCCGCTTCAGCGCCCTTTTCGGCCCCATGAGCCGCGCCGAGGCGCCATTCGCCGCGCGGGTGGAGGGGCCGGACGGCGCGCCCCTGCTGGTGTCCGGTCAGATCGACCGGCTGGTGGTGACGGACAGCGAAATCATCGTCGCCGATTACAAGACCGCCCGGCCCGCGCCGAAAAGCCTGAAGGACGTGCCGGAGGAATACATCCGCCAGCTTGCCGTTTACCGCGCCGCCATGCGCGCCCTGTGGCCGGGCAGGCCGGTGCGCGCCGTCCTTGTCTGGACGGCCGCGCCCTCGGTCATGGAGATCCCGCGAGAATTGCTGGACAAGGCGGGCTGAAGCCCGCCGCGCCGTTCATGGGGCTGAGCCTAGTTCTTCGCCGCCGCCATCTGCTCACGGTAGAACTTGATGAACTGCGGCGCGAGAAAGCGGCTGAACAGTTTCGTCATGACGACGACGGTCTTTCTGCTCAGCCCGCCGCCGCCGGGCAGGGTGGCGCGCAGAATGTTGGCGCCTCTGGGCGAAAGGATGGCTTTTGTATAGATGCTCTTGAGGTTCCAGGTATTAATGGCCTTCAGGGGCAGGGGCGTCTTGCCATAAACGAACAGATAGACGAGGCTGCCTGATTTCGTCGCCTTCAGGCCCATGGTCAAGCCTTCGGCCTTGAAC
>JALUFY010000353.1:1511-2400 GCA_027051995.1 Hyphomicrobiales bacterium | reverse complement strand
TCATCGCGCCGCGCACCCTTCGGGCAGACAAGGCGCGCAAGCTGCCAAAAGGGCTCTATGCGCTGGAGGACAATCCAGGCAATCCCGATGCGGATTTGTTCGCCCTGGGCTGGCTTTTGTCGGCCTATGATTTCGCCCGCTACCGGGAGGAAAAACCCGAACCGGCGCGCCTTGTCTGCCCGAAGGGCGCGCGGCGCGATGATGTGCTCAATCAGGCCGGGGCCATCTGGATGGCGCGCGATCTGATCAACACCCCGGTGGAGGATCTGGGCCCGGCGGAGCTGGCCGGACAGGCGGCGGAACTGGCGAAATCCTCCGGAGGACGCATCCAGGTTGTCATGGGCGAGGAGCTGGCGCGCCAGTATCCGCTGGTTCACGCCGTGGGCCGGGGCGCCTCCGATGCGCGCCAGCCGCGCATGATCGATCTGACATGGGGCGATGAGGACAAACCGAAGCTCACGCTTGTTGGCAAGGGCGTATGCTTCGACACCGGCGGGCTGGATCTGAAACCGGCTTCGGGCATGATCCTGATGAAAAAGGACATGGGCGGCGCGGCCGCCGTTCTCGCCCTGGCGCGCATGGTCATGACGGCTGCTCTGCCGGTGCGCCTGCGGGTGCTCATCCCGGCGGTGGAGAACTCCGTCTCCGGGCGCTCCTACAGGCCATCGGACATCATCCGCTCGCGCAAGGGCCTCAGCGTCGAGGTGGGCAACACCGACGCCGAAGGCAGGCTCGTGCTGGCCGACGCGCTGGCGGCGGCGGACGAAGAGGCCCCTGACCTGCTCATCGGCATGGCCACCCTGACGGGGGCGGCGCGGGTGGCGCTGGGGGCGGAGATCGCCGCGCTCTTTTCCCGTCATGACGATCTGGCCGCCGCCCCCGTCAGGGT
>JALUFY010000353.1:0-1501 GCA_027051995.1 Hyphomicrobiales bacterium | reverse complement strand
ATGATGGCCCGCCACGCCGCGAAAAGCGACGATCCCCTCTGGCGGCTGCCCCTGTGGGAGCCCTACATGGCGGAGCTGGACAGCCCCGTGGCCGATACCGGCAACATCGGAAACAGCGGCTTCGGCGGGGCCATCATCGCCGCGCTGTTTCTCTCGCGATTCGTCAATCCGGACACCCGCTGGGTCCATGCCGACCAGTCCGGCTGGAACTTCCGCGACAGGCCGGGGCGGCCGAAGGGCGGCGAGGCGCTGGCGGTGCGCGCCATCTTCGCTCACCTGAAGGAGACCTACGCCTGAGCGCCTGAAAAGAATCCCATATTCCGCCGCAATTGTCCCGCATCGCGGCGCATGATGAAAAAAGCTGTGGATGGCTGCGGCTTGAAGCTTTCGCGAACCATAGGCAAGGACGCATCTTTACAGTCATGGCGAAACTTTATCATTTTCCTCTCGATCCCTTCTGCCGCCGCATCCGGCTCTCCCTTGGCGAATACGGCGCGCAGGCCGAACTGCTGGAAGAACGCCCCTGGGAGCGCCGGGCGGCCTTTCTCGCGCTCAACCCGGCGGGCGAGGCGCCGGTGTTCGTCGATGACGACGGCACGGTGGCGGCGGGCATTCTGGCGGCGGGCGAATATCTGGAGGAAACCCGCGCCACGTCGGAGAAATCGCTGCTGGGCGATGCGCCCGCGCAGCGCGCCGAGGTGCGCCGCCTGGTGGCCTGGTTCGATGGCCGGTTCAATTTCGAGATCACCGCCCCGGTGCTGATGGAAAAGGCCCTGCGGCGCTTTCTGCCGCCGGAGATGGGCGGCGGCGCGCCGGACACCAGCCGGGTGCGCGCCGCCATCAAGCGGCTGCCGGGCCATCTGGACTATATCGGCAGGCTGGCCGAGGAGCGCGGGCTTCTGGCGGGGGATGCGCTTTCCATGGCCGATCTGGCGGCGGCGGCGCATCTTTCCGTGCTGGAATACCTCGACGCGCTGAACTGGGAGGGTTATGAGCCGGCCAAGCTGTGGTATCAGCGCGTCAAGTCGCGCCCCGCCTTCCGCCCGCTGCTGGCCGACAGGGTGCGCGGCATCGCCCCGCCCGCCGTCTATTCGGCGCTTGACTTTTAGCCCTGGCCCCTCTTGTCTCGCGGGCATGGCCAGACAGACCATCGAGGAGCGGATAAAGGCGCGCGCCTTCGCGCAGGGGTTTGACGCGGTGGGCATCGCGCCCGCGCGGCTGCCCGAAGGCGCGGCGGACGATCTGGAGGCCTTCGTCGCCGCCGGGCTGCACGGCGCCATGGGCTGGATGGAAGAAACCCTGCCAAGGCGCAAGTCGCCCCGGAGCATGTGGCCCGATGCGCGATCGGCCATCGTCTGCGCCATGAACTACGGCCCCCCGCCGGGGCTCGATCCGCTGGCGCGGCTGGCGCGCGAGGATCGCGGCGTGATCTCGCTCTATGCCCTGGGCAGGGATTATCATGACGTGCTCAAGGGCCGTCTGAAACAGACCGCGCAGCTCG
>JALUFY010000352.1 GCA_027051995.1 Hyphomicrobiales bacterium | reverse complement strand
TCGACGAGGTGCGCTCCGCCGCATCGGACATTCTCGGCAAGACGCTGGTGACGAAGCAGACCGGCCCGGCCGGCAAGGTTGTCCACAGGCTCTATGTCGAGGAAGGCTCCAGCATCACCCGCGAGCTCTATCTCTCCTGTCTGGTGGATCGCGCCACCTCCCGCGTCGCCTTCATCGCCTCCACCGAGGGCGGCATGGACATCGAGCAGGTGGCGAAGGAAACGCCGGAGAAAATCTTCACCATCACCATCGATCCGGCGGCCGGATACAGCCCCTTCGCGGGCCGCGCCGTGGCCGCCGCGCTGGGGCTGAGGAACGGCCTGTTCAAGCAGTGCGTCAAGCTCACCGGCGATCTGTATCGCGCCTTCAGCGAAAAGGACATGAGCCTTCTGGAGATCAATCCGCTTGTGGTGACGGAGGATGAAAACCTCGTCTGCCTCGACGCCAAGATGAACTTCGAGGACAACGCGCTCTACCGCCACCCGGACATTCAGGAGCTGCGCGACCCGGAAGAGGAAGACCCCAGGGAGCGCGAGGCGGCCAAGTTCGGCCTCAGCTACATTTCCCTGGATGGCGACATCGGCTGCATGGTCAACGGCGCGGGGCTGGCCATGGCCACCATGGACATCATCAAGCTCTACGGGGCCGAGCCGGCCAACTTCCTCGACGTCGGCGGCGGCGCCACGACGGAGAAGGTCACCGCCGCCTTCAAGATCATCACCTCCGATCCCAGGGTGCGCGGCATTCTGGTCAACATCTTCGGCGGCATCATGCGCTGCGACATCATCGCCGAGGGCGTGGTCACGGCGGTGCGCGAAACCGGCCTGAAGGTGCCGCTGGTCGTGCGCCTGGAGGGCACCAACGTGGAGCAGGGCAAGGACATCATCCAGCAATCGGGGCTGAACATCATCCCCGCCGACGATCTCGACGACGCCGCGCAAAAGGTTGTCGCCGCCGTGAAGGAGGCCTGAGCCAATGTCTGTTCTCGTCAGCAAGGACACCCGCGTCATCTGCCAGGGCATCACCGGGGCGCAGGGCACCTTCCACACCCGCCAGGCCATCGAATACGGCACGAACATGGTTGGCGGCGTCACCCCCGGCAAGGGCGGCATGACGCATCTCGGCCTGCCCGTTTTCGACACCGTGCGCCAGGCCCGCGAGGCCACCGGCGCGGACGCCACCGTCATCTACGTGCCGCCGCCTTTCGCCGCCGACGCCATTCTGGAGGCCATAGACGCGCAAATCCCGCTCATCGTCTGCATCACCGAGGGCATCCCGGTGCTCGACATGGTCAAGGTCAAGCGCGCCCTGTGCGGCTCGTCCTCGCGTCTCATCGGGCCGAACTGCCCGGGCATAATCACCCCCGGCGAATGCAAGATCGGCATCATGCCCGGCCATATCCACATGAAGGGGGCCACCGGCATCGTCTCGCGCTCCGGCACCCTGACCTACGAGGCCGTCAAGCAGACCACCGACACCGGGCTTGGCCAGAGCACCTGCATCGGCATCGGCGGCGATCCGGTCAAGGGCATGGACTTCATCGATTGCCTGGAGCTGTTCTACGCCGACCCGGAGACGAAACAGATCGTTCTTATCGGCGAGATCGGCGGCTCCTCGGAGGAGGAGGCGGCGGACTTCATAAAGGCGCAAAAGGGCAAGAAACCCGTCGTCGCCTATATCGCCGGCGTCACCGCCCCGCCCGGCCGCCGCATGGGCCATGCCGGGGCCATCATCTCCGGCGGCAAGGGCACGGCTGAGGCCAAGATCGAGGCGCTCGAGGCCGCCGGCGTCACCGTCGTGCGCTCGCCCGCGCGCATCGGAACCGCCATGGCCGAGATCGTCAACAGGAGCTGAGCGCGCAAAGCCGCCCTTCACCCCTTGAAATCAGGCAACCGGGGACTGGCCCTGCATTCCGCATCCAGGCAAAGCCATGAACACCATCGATCATGACGAGATCCTGCGCCGCGCCACGCTGCTGTCCGGCGCCAACGCCCATTACATCGAGGAACTCTACGCCCAGTGGCTGAAAGACCCCGCCTCGGTGGACAGTGGCTGGCAGGCCTTCTTCGCCTCGCTCAGGGACGACGCCGCCGCCATCGAGGCGGATATCTCCGGCCCCTCGTGGAAACGCGATGACTGGCCGCTCCGCCCGGCGGACGAGCTGACCGCCGCGCTGGATGGCGACTGGTCGGCGCTGGAGGCCAGGGCGGAGGAAAAACTGGCCAGAAAGGGCGGGCCCTCCGGCGAGGCGCTGGATGAAAAGCAGCTCAAGGCCTTCGCCCGCGATTCGGTGCGCGCCCTGATGATGATCCGCGCCTACCGGGTGCGTGGCCATCTGGCCGCCGATCTCGACCCCCTGCGCCTGCGCGAACCGGAGCCCCTGCCGGAGCTGGAGCCGGAGGCTTATGGCTTCGTCAGCGAAAAGGACAGAAAGCGCCCCATCTATCTCGACGGCGTGCTGGGGCTGGAATGGGGCGCCATCGAGGAAATCCTCGCCATTCTCAAGCGCACCTATTGCGGCGTGCTGGGCTTCGAGTTCATGCACATCGCCGACCCGGCGCAGAAATCCTGGTTTCAGGAGCGCATCGAGGGCCCGGACAAGGAAGTGGCCTTCACCGGCATGGGCAAGAAGGCCATTCTCGCCAAGCTGATCGAGGCCGAAACCTTCGAGAAGTTCCTCAACATCAAATACACCGGCACCAAGCGCTTTGGCCTGGACGGCGCGGAATCCATCATTCCCGCCCTCGAGCAGGTCATCAAGCGCGGCGGCCAGATGGGCGTGGAGAACATCATGTTCGGCATGGCCCATCGCGGGCGGCTCAACGTGCTGGCCAACGTCATGGGCAAGCCCTACCGGGTCATCTTCCACGAGTTCAAGGGCGGCTCGGCCACCCCGGAGGAGGTGGAGGGCTCCGGCGACGTGAAATATCACCTGGGCGCCTCCTCCGACCGCGAATTCGACGGCAACAAGGTGCATCTGTCGCTGGCCGCCAACCCCTCGCATCTGGAGATCGTCGATCCGGTGGTGCTGGGCAAGGCGCGCTCCAAGCAGGATCAGAAAAGGGATACCGAACGCAAGACCGTCATGCCGGTGCTGCTGCATGGCGACGCCGCCTTCGCCGGCCAGGGCGTGGTGGCCGAATGCTTCGCCCTCTCCGGCGTTTCCGGGCACCGCTTCGGCGGCTCCGCGCATTTCATCATCAACAACCAGATCGGCTTCACCACCTCGCCCATCTGGGGCCGCTCCACGCCCTATCCGTCGGACGTGGCCAAGACCGTCGCCGCTCCCATCATCCATGTCAACGGCGACGATCCCGAGGCTGTGGTCTTCGCCGCCCGCATCGCCACCGAGTTCCGCCAGATCTTCGGCAAACCTGTGGTGGTGGACATGTTCTGCTACCGCCGCTATGGCCACAACGAGGCCGACGAGCCCTCCTTCACCCAGCCCCTGATGTATCGCCGCATCAGGGAGCATCCCACGGTGGTGGAAATCTATTCGCAAAAGCTCATCCGCGAAGGGCTGATCACCGAAGAGGAATTCCTCGCCATGGTCAACCGCTTCCGCAAGCTGCTGGAGGAGGAATTCGACGCCGCCGACAGCTACAGGCCCGACAAGGCCGACTGGCTGGCCGGCACCTGGAGCACCTTCAGACCGCCCCATTCCACCACTCTGGAAGACCCCCGGCGCGGCCAGACCTGTCTGGACATCGATGTGCTCAGGCGCGTCGGCGAGGCGCTGGTGACAACCCCGCCCAATTTCAACCTGCACCCGACCCTGAAGCGCGTTCTCGCCGCCCGCGCCCGCGCCATTAGCGAAGGAAAGGGCATCGACTGGGCCACCGCCGAGCAGCTGGCCTTCGGCGGCCTGCTGCTCGAGGGCTACCGGGTGCGCCTGTCGGGCCAGGACGTGCGCCGCGGCACCTTCTCGCAAAGGCACGCGGTGTTCATCGACCAGATGACCGACGAGGTCTATGTCCCCCTCAACCACATCGACGAGAACCAGACCGCCAAGGCCGATTTCATCAACTCCATCCTCTCCGAGGAGGCCGTGCTGGGCTTCGAATACGGCTATTCGCTGGTCGAGCCCAACTGCCTGACCATATGGGAGGCGCAGTTCGGCGATTTCGCCAATGGCGCGCAGGTGCTCTTCGACCAGTTCATCTCCTCCGCCGAGCGCAAATGGCTGCGCATGTCGGGCCTCACCTGCATGCTGCCGCATGGTTACGAGGGCCAGGGGCCGGAGCATTCCTCCGCCCGTCTGGAGCGCTATCTGCAACTGTGCGCGGAGGACAACATGCAGGTGGCCAACTGCACCACCCCGGCCAATCACTTCCACATCCTGCGCCGCCAGATGAAGCGCGATTTCAGAAAGCCGCTCATCCTGATGACGCCCAAATCGCTGCTGCGCCACCGTCAGGCCGTCTCCACTCTGGAGGAAATGGGCCCCGGCAGCTACTTCCGCCGCACCCTGGCCGACGACGCCGAGCGCCTGCCGGACGCCGGAACGAAACTGCGCCCGGACGATGAAATCCGCCGCGTCATCCTCTGTTCCGGCAAGGTCTATTACGATCTCTACGCCGAGCGCGAGAAACGCGGCATCGACGACATCTACATCCTGCGCATCGAGCAGCTCTATCCCTTCCCCCACCGCCTGCTGGTGCAGGAGCTGGCGCGCTTCCCCACGGCGGCGGAGTTCGTCTGGTGTCAGGAAGAGCCCTTCAACATGGGCGCCTGGAGCTTCATCGAGCCGCATCTGGAATGGGTGCTGACCACCATCGGAGCGAACCAGACCCGCCCGGCCTACGTGGGCCGCCCGGCCGCCGCCTCCCCGGCGACGGGCCTGCTCAGCAAGCATCTGGCGCAGCTGGCGCGCCTGCTGGACGAGGCCCTGGGCGAGGAGAAGCTCACCGGCCGCGCATGGACGGCCAATCTGGTCAAGGACTGACAGGCATTGCGAAACAAAACCCTGAGAGGATGACATGGCTATTGAGATTCGCGTTCCCGCGCTGGGCGAATCGGTCACCGAGGCCACGATCGGCCAGTGGTTCAGGAAACCCGGCGAGGCCGTAGCCGCCGATGAGCCCCTCGTCGAGCTGGAGACCGACAAGGTCACCATAGAGGTGCCCGCGCCCGCCGCCGGCGTGCTGGAGGAGGTCATCACCGAAAGCGGCAGCACCGTGGAGACAGGCGCGCTGCTGGGCAAGATCGCCGAAGGCGAAAGCGCCCCCGCCGCCGCGCCCGCCGGGGAAAAGGAAGAAGAAGCGGAAAAGGCCCCGGCGGCGCAATCCGGAAAACCCGCCGCCAAGGAGAGCCCGGCGCCCGCCGCGGCGGCCCCCGCGCCACAACCCGCGCCAGCATCCGAAGCCCAGGCCGCGCAAAAGCCCGCGCCCTCTCTCTCGCCGGCCGTGCGCCGCCTCGTGGCCGAGAAGAACATAGATATCTCGAAGGTGCGCGGCACCGGCAAGAACGGCCGCATCCTCAAGGAGGACGTGCTGGCCTACCTCGCCCGGCCGGCCCCGGCCCAGCCCACGCAGGTGGTCTCCATCCGTCCCCCCGTGCCGCCGGAAGACGCCGCCCGCGAGGAGCGGGTGAGGATGTCGCGCCTGCGCCTGACCATCGCGCGCCGCCTCAAGGAAGCGCAGAACACCGCCGCCATGCTCACCACCTTCAACGAGGTGGACATGACCGAGGTCATGGCCCTGCGCAACGCCTACAAGGAGCTGTTCATCAAGAAGCACGGCGTCAAGCTGGGCTTCATGAGCTTCTTCATCCACGCCGTCACCTCCGCGCTTAAGGAGATTCCGGCGCTCAACGCCGAGATCGACGGCGAGGAGATTGTCTACAAGAACTATTATCACATCGGCGTCGCCGTCGGCACCGACAAGGGCCTCGTCGTGCCCATCGTGCGCGAGGCCGATACGCTCTCCCTGGCCGGCATCGAGAAAACCATCGCCGATTTCGCCGGCCGCGCCCGCGCCGGCAAGCTGAAGCTGGAGGAAATGCAGGGCGGCACCTTCACCATCACCAACGGCGGCGTCTATGGCTCGCTCATGTCCACGCCCATTCTCAACATGCCCCAGTCGGGCATTCTGGGCATGCACAAGATCCAGCAAAGGCCCATGGTCATGCCGGACGGCTCCATCGAGGCGCGCCCCATGATGTATCTGGCGCTGACCTATGACCACCGCATCGTCGATGGCAAGGAGGCCGTCACCTTCCTGGTGCGCGTCAAGGAGTTCCTGGAAGATCCCAAGCGGCTGATTCTGGATCTCTGATCCTTCCGCATTTGCATAATTATCGAATCATCGAAACGGAGCCGGACACATGGCTGAGCAATTCGATCTCGTTATCATCGGCAGCGGCCCCGGCGGCTATGTCTGCGCCATCCGCGCCGCGCAATTGGGCCTCAAGGTGGCGGTGGTGGAGAAGAACCCCACTTTCGGCGGCACATGCCTGAACATCGGCTGCATCCCCTCCAAGGCGCTGCTGCATGTCTCCGAGCGTTTCCACGAGGCCGGCCACGCCTTCTCCGGCATGGGCATCTCCTGCGGCAAGCCGAAAATCAACGTGGCGGACATGCAGGCCTACAAGGACAAGGTGGTGGAGGCCAACACCAAGGGCATCGCCTTTCTGTTCAGAAAGAACAAGGTGACGAGTTTCGCCGGCGCGGGCCGCATCATCGCGCCCGGCCATGTGCGCGTAACGCCATCAGACGGCGCGCCCGTTGATCTGTCCGCCGAGGCCATCGTCATCGCCACCGGATCGGACAGCGCCCGCCTGCCGGGGCTGGAGACGGACGAAAAGACCATCCTCACATCCACCGGCGCGCTGGCCCTGCCGAAGGTTCCCAAATCGCTGGCCGTCATCGGCGCGGGCGTCATCGGCCTGGAGCTGGGCTCCGTCTGGCGCAGACTGGGCGCGGAAGTCACGGTGATCGAATATCTGGACCGCATCCTGCCCGGCATGGACGGCGAAATCGCCAAGGTGCTGCAACGCGAGCTGAAGAAGCAGGGCTTCACCTTCCGCCTCGGCGCGAAAGTCACCGGCGTAAAGACCACCAGGACCGCCGCCGCCCTGACCATCGAACCGGCGTCCGGCGGCAAGGCCGAAACCCTCAAGGCCGAAAAGGTGCTGGTGGCAATCGGCCGCACGCCCTGCACGCAGGGCCTGGGGTTGGAGGACATCGGCCTTGAGACGGACGAACGCGGGCGCATCCCGGTGGACGACGGCTTCGAGACGAAAATTCCCGGCATCTACGCCATCGGCGATGTCATCGCCGGGCCCATGCTGGCCCACAAGGCCGAGGAAGAGGGCGTCGCCGTGGCCGAAATTCTCGGCGGCCTGCCCGGCGAGGTCAATCACGATCTCATCCCCGCCGTCATCTATACCTCCCCGGAGGCCGCCTCCATCGGCAAAACGGAAGAGCAGCTGAAGGAAGACGGCGCCGATTACGCCGTGGGCAAATTCAATTTCATGGCCAATGGCCGCGCCAAGGCCATGGGAGAAACCGCCGGATTCGTGAAGATTCTGGCGGACAAGACCACCGACCGCGTGCTCGGCGCGCATATCCTGGGCCCCATGGCCGGGGAGATGATCCATGAGATCGCCGTGCTCATGGAGTTCTCCGGATCCGCCGAGGATCTGGCCCGCACCTGCCACGCCCACCCGACCCTTTCCGAAGCGGTGAAGGAAGCCGCCCTGGCCGTGGCCGGCCGCGCCATTCATTCATGAGGAAAACCTGAGAACGCGCGGTGTCACCACGGCAGCCTCTGCCCGTCGGCATGCCAGAAGGTTCCGGTGGTTTCCATGGAAAGCTCGTCCAGCCGCAGGATGAGCCCGCGCGCCGCTGCCTCCGGGCTGATGTTGCCGTGCCCGCCGGTCATCTCCGTGCGCACATAACCCGGATGCAGCGCCGCCACAGCGATGCCGCGCGCCCGCAGCTCCACGGCGAGGTTCACCGCCGCCATGTTGGCCGCCGCCTTCGACATCCGGTAGCCATAGTTGCCGCCCGATGTATTGTCGCCCAGCGAGCCCACCCGCGAGGTGACGACACCGATCTTGCCGCCTTCCTTCATCAGCGGCAGAAGCGCGCGCGTCATGCGCACCGGCCCCAGCGCGTTGACCATGTATTGGCGCAGGGCGTCATCGAAATTCAGGCTCTCCAGCGTATCGGAAATGAGAAGCCCGGCGTTGCACACCAGCACGTCCACGCCGCCATCCGCCAGCGCGCCGGCCAGCCTTTCGGCGCTTTCATCGCTGGTGACGTCGATTCCCTCCACCACCTCGCAGCCCGCCTCCGCCAGCGCCTCGCAGGCTCCGCGCGTGGTGGCCGTGACTTCCTCGCCGCGCGCCGCAAGCTGCCGCGCCAGCTCCAGACCGATGCCTCGCGACGCGCCAATGATGACATACCTGCTCATTCATCCTCCTGTCCCTGTTTCCTTGACCCCCGGAGAGGATAGCACAGCCGCGCCCCGCCGCGCCATTGTCCCGCGTGACGGCATATTGCCGCCGCCCGGTTGACCGCCTCCGGCGCGCTTGGCAAGATTGCTCCGTCATGACGCCGGGCCGCCCCACAGAGCTTTTCGCCCGCTCCGCCCTCATTGGCGGAGAAGACTGCGCGCGCCCCTTCAGCCTCGCCGCGCCGCAAGGCCAGGGCCCGGCCAGCCCGCTCATTTTCAGCTCGCCC
>JALUFY010000351.1 GCA_027051995.1 Hyphomicrobiales bacterium | reverse complement strand
GTGGCTATTTCGTGGCGCTGATGACGCCGCCCCCGGCTCCGGCGCGCGGCTGCTCGGCGGCGGCGTCATCAGCGCCACGAAATAGCCACACCGCCCGCGCAGAAGACCACGCGCGCGAAATGGCGTTGGCAGACACCGCCCGATCATGTAGATTGGCGCGAAACGCGAGAGGCGCCACGCCTTCACGGGGCGCTGGCGCGCGGGACGGCCCGGGCGCGTAAAGCCCTGTGGCCATGCGCCGGACGAATCTGAAAAGCGGGAGGCTCCATTGAGTGATCAGCAGCTGGCGGACATGGGCGAAGACGCCGTCAAGAAGGCATATGCCCGCTGGGCGCCCGTCTATGACCTGACATTCGGCGTCATCGCCGACGCCGGGCGCAAGCACGCGGTGCGCCACATCAACACCCTGCCCGCCGGGCGCGTTCTGGAAGTGGGCGTGGGCACCGGCATCTCGCTGCCCCAATACCGGCGCGATCACAGGATCACCGGCATAGACCTCTCCCCGGAGATGCTCGCCAAGGCGCGCGAGCGGGTGCGCAAGGAGGGGCTGGACAACGTCGAGGACATCATCGAGATGGACGCCGGCGCCATGAGCTTCGATGACGCCAGCTTCGATGTCGTGGTGGCCATGTATGTGCTCACCGTGGTGCCCGATCCGCAAATCGTCATGCGCGAGCTGGAGCGCGTCTGCCGGCCGGGCGGCGAGGTCATCATCGTCAACCACTTCTCTCAGGAAAAGGGCCTGCGCGGCAAGGTGGAGAAGGGCATGGCCCGCTTCGCCGAGGATCTGGGCTGGCGGCCGGAATTTCCCAAGGAGACGGTGATGGTCTGCGACGAGCTGCGTCTGGTGGACGAACGGCCCATGAAGCCCTTCGGCCTGTTCACCATGATGCGCTTTCACAAAAGCTCCGAAACGGCCATGCAATCGGCCGCCGCGCAAGCCTGACCGGGCGGCGCGAACCTCCGGGAATCCGGCCCCGCTGTCATGACATTCCGGCGCAATGCGGCGCGGAGCATGAAAGCGCATGAAAGGCCCATGACAGGGCTTGACTTTTCTCCATCCGCGCCTCTATATGCGCCCTGCGCGGCGGGCAAGGGCCAGACGCTTTTTCCGAACAAGCCGCGCACGGTAGCGCAAGCACGCCACAAGGCGGGGTAGCTCAGCTGGTTAGAGCAGCGGAATCATAATCCGCGTGTCGGGGGTTCGAGTCCCTCCCCCGCTACCATTCCCTCATTCCTTCCATCCCGAGCGGCCATCGATCACGCGCGGGATTTCGATGCGCCCGCCCAGAAGCATCCTTCCGCTCTCTACGGTGTTTTCCCGAAGGCCTGTTACCTGTAGGAACGAAAAACATCCTGATGCGTGCCGGTTCGCCTGAGCACGACGGCTTTCGCATCTTCATGCACTTCGAAGATCAGCACCCAGTCCCCTTCGATATGCGCATCAAGACACCCGGCGAATTCACCGCGCAAGGGGTGCGCGCCGTAGCGTTCAGGCAGTTCCCCGGTCGCGGAAAGAAGGGCGAGGGCTGCCGTCAGCAGTTCAAGATTCCAGCCCCGCTTCTTGCAGCGCTTGACATCACGGCGAAATCTGGTTGCCGGACGCAGTTCATACATGAACCGCCACGCTAATCGGATTCATCCAGAATGTCCCTCATCATTTCGCGCCCGCTTCTGTATCCGCGCAAGGCCCTCCAGTCTTCCTCCAAAGCCTCGATGGTTTCCTCATTGGGCTCCAGAACGGGAAAGGGAAAGCCCCGGTGCGCAACCACCTGACGCAGGAAGATGGAAATGGCGTCACTGGTGGAAATGCCGATCTTCCTGAAGATACCCTCGGCCTCGCTTTTCAGCTCCGGCTCAATGCGTGTGTTCAGATATGCCGTTTTCGCCATTGTCATCACCATGGGAAATTGCTGATGGACCTGAATGTAACACATATGTGTTACGCCTGCAAATCCCATCCTGAACGGCTATTGACCACGCCCGGCGGATGGCAGGAAGAGAATGTCCATCACGTCCAGTCTTTGGATGATGACGCCGGGTTCCAGCCCGGGCCGCTCGCCTTCCGCGCCAAGCGCATCGAACCACGCCAGCATGGCTTCTTCCGATATGAATTCGCCCTTGTCCGCTTCAGCCAGGGCGGATTCGATCAGCCGCCGCTTCGCAGCGCGCTCTTCCAGCATCCGCGGGATGGCGCGATTGGCCAGCGCCGAGGCCGAGCGGTCTTCCCGTCTGGCTTCTTCCTCCAGCTTGCGTTTCAGTTCCCTTTCCAGACGAATGGTGAACGTTGTGGCGGGCGTGAGAAAAGCAAAGGCGGCATCCCGCATGCGCACCCACCAGCTTCAATGTCTTTCAGCTCCCGCGCCCCTCCACGATGGAGACGGCCGGCTCCACGCCGAAGACGGCGCGCGCCGCGG
>JALUFY010000350.1 GCA_027051995.1 Hyphomicrobiales bacterium | reverse complement strand
GACCACCGAATGGATCGACGGCATTCCGCTGTCGGATATCGCGGCCCTGCGCGCGGCCGGGCATGATCTGAACCGGCTGGGCGATAGGCTCATCCAGTCCTTTTTGCGCCAGACGCTGCGCGACGGTTTCTTTCACGCCGACCTGCATCAGGGCAATCTCTTCGTGGACGCCAGCGGCGATCTGGTGGCGGTGGACTTCGGCATCACCGGGCGTCTTTCGCCCTTCGAGCGGCGGGTGTGGGCGGAAATCCTGCACGGCTTCATCACCCGCGACTACCGGCGCAATGCCGAGGTGCATTTCGAGGCCGGATACGTGCCGCCGCATCATTCAGTGGAGGAGTTCGCCCAGGCGCTGCGCGCCATCGGCGAGCCGATCATGGGCCAGAAGGCGGACGACATCTCCATGGGCCAGCTGCTCGGGCAGCTGTTCAAGACCACGGAGAAATTTGACATGGCCACCCAGCCGCAGCTGCTGATGATGCAGAAGACCATGGTTGTGGTGGAGGGCGTGGCGCGCACCCTGAACCCGAAGCTGAACATGTGGGAAGCCGCCGAACCGGCGGTGCGGGAATGGATCACCCGCCACCTCGGCCCGGCCGGGCGCATCTCGGACGCGGCGAAAAAGACGCTGGTTTTCGGCCGTCTGCCGGAGCTGCTGGAGCAGGCGGGGCAGGCCTCGCGCGCCCTGGCGGAGATGAGCCGCGCCCAGGAGGCGGCGGCGCGGCGCGGAACGGACTGGAAGCAGGCCGCGCCCCTGTGGATCGCCGCTGGCGCGCTCGTGGCCATGGCGGCGGCCAATCTGTGGTAGAATGCCCGCAAGGAGGGCCGGATCCATGAGCAGACGCATTCTTCTCATCATCGGCGGCGGCATCGCGGCCTACAAGTCGCTGGAGCTCATCCGGCTGCTGAAAAAGCGCGGCGTGGCGGTCACTCCGCTGCTGACGAAGGCGGGCGAGGAGTTCGTCACGCCCATGTCGGTCTCCGCGCTGGCGGGCGAGAAGGCGCATGACGATCTCTTCTCGCTGACGGACGAGACGCAAATGGGCCATATCGAGCTGTCGCGCGCCGCCGATATGATCGTCGTCGCTCCGGCCACCGCCGATCTGATGGCGAAAGCGGCTTGCGGCATGGCCAATGATCTGGCCTCCACCGTGCTGCTGGCCACGGACAAGCCGGTGCTCATGGCCCCGGCGATGAACGTGCGCATGTGGAACCATCCGGCCACCCGGCGCAATCACGCGCGGCTGCTGGAGGATGGCGTGCGTTTCATCGGCCCGGAAGAGGGCGAGATGGCCTGCGGCGAATACGGGCCCGGGCGCATGGCCGAGCCGGAGACAATAGCGGCGGAAATCCTCGATCTGCTGGAAGCCGGGCGGATCATGGATGTCTCCGCCCTGCCGGAAGGGCCGCTGAGCGGGCGCAAGGTGGTGATCACCGCCGGGCCGACGCATGAGCCCATCGACCCGGTGCGCTATATCGCCAACCGTTCCTCCGGCAAGCAGGGCTATGCTCTGGCCGAGGCGGCCCGCGACATGGGCGCGCGCGTCATTCTCGTCTCCGGGCCGGTCAACCAGCCCATCCCGGAGGGCGTCGAGGTGATCCCGGTGGAAAGCGCCCGCGAGATGCTGGAGAAGGTGAAGGCCGAAATGCCCGCCGACATCGCCATTTTCGCCGCCGCCGTGGCGGACTGGCGGGTGAAGACGGCCGCTTCGGAAAAGATCAAGAAGGGCGGGAAAGGCGCGCCCGTTCTGGAGCTGGCGCAAAACCCCGACATCCTGGCGAAAATCGCGAAGATGAAGAAGGACCGCCCGGCCATCGTCGCGGGCTTCGCGGCGGAGACGGAGAACCTCATCGCCAACGCCAAAAAGAAGCTTGCGGCCAAGGGCGCCGATCTGATCGCCGCCAATGACGTCTCGCCCGGAACCGGTGTTTTCGGCGGTGATGACACCACCTTGCATCTGGTGACCAGGGACGGCGTGGAAGACCTGCCCCCCATGAGCAAACGCGAAGCCGCCCGCGCCCTCATGGAGCGCCTGGCCGCCATGCTCCCGGCGGGCGAATGGGTGTGACCGGGCCGGTTGTCCGGCTGGGTTTGGATGTGTTTTCTGATGTTCCCTGACTCGTCACCTCCGCCTTCGCGCACTGCTTTCAGGAAATTTCACAGCCAAATTGGCTGCGGGAAACAATGTGATTCCGGCATGAGTGCCGCACGCCTTTCGTTCTTTCTTTCAAGTGAGCGGTTGGCGAAACCCCTCCGTGAGGCGATAATTATACAGTAATATCAACTCGTTCCCTCATGCCCGGCCCCCGTGCCGGGCATCCAGGGCGGGTTGCTCCGCCGGTCATGGTGAAGGCTGCGGCGCTCCTTGCGGCGGAGTGACAAAGGATTTGAACGGAAGGGGCGATATACGGCGCCGCCC
>JALUFY010000349.1 GCA_027051995.1 Hyphomicrobiales bacterium | reverse complement strand
GATCATGGCCTGGCCCCCATCATCCCGGCGGCGGACTGGGCCGGGGCCCGCGCGCAGGGCGAAAAGACCATCTCCGCCGTCACCCTGGGACTGGAATCGGGGCTGGAGACGGAGAGCTTCGCCATCGTCTGCGAGCAGGACATCCTCGGCGACAGGCTGATCCGCCGCACCCGCAAGACGAAGCGCCCGGCGGACTTTCTCACCGGCCTGTCGGAGATCTCGCCGGGCGATCTGGTGGTGCACGCCGATCACGGCATCGGCCGTTTCGAGGGGCTGAAGACCATCACGGCGGGCGGCGCGCCCCATGACTGCCTGCATCTGACCTACGCGGGCGGCGACAGGCTCTTCCTGCCGGTGGAAAACATCGACATGCTGACCCGCTACGGCGGCGAGGAGGCCACCGCCCAGCTCGACAAGCTCGGCGGCGCGGCCTGGCAGGCGCGCAAGGCCCGCCTGAAGGAGCGGCTGCGCGAAATCGCCGGAGAGCTGATCAGGACGGCCGCCGCCCGCGAGCTTCTGCGCGCCACCGCCATCACCCCGCCGGAGGGGCTCTATGACGAATTCTGCGCCCGCTTCCCCTTCGAGGAAACCGAAGACCAGCTGCGCGCCATTCAGGCCGTCTTCGAGGACATGCAAAAGGGCCGGCCCATGGACAGGCTGGTGTGCGGCGACGTGGGCTTCGGCAAGACGGAGGTGGCCCTGCGCGCCGCCTTCGCCGCCGTCATGGCCGGGCATCAGGTGGCCGTTATCGCCCCCACCACCCTGCTGGCGCGCCAGCACGCCGCCACCTTCATGGAGCGCTTTCACGATCTGCCGGTGAACATCGCCCAGGCCTCGCGCATGCTCTCGCGCAAGCAGCTGGCGGAAGTGAAGCAGGGCCTGAGAGACGGAACCATCGACATCGTCATTGGCACCCACGCGCTGCTGGCCCGCGACATCGCCTTTCGCGATCTGGGCCTGCTGGTTATCGACGAGGAGCAGCATTTCGGCGTCAAGCACAAGGAGCGGCTGAAGGCGCTGAAGACCGGCGTGCATGTGCTCACGCTCACCGCCACGCCCATTCCACGCACTCTGCAACTGGCGCTTTCCGGCGTGCGCGAGCTGTCGCTCATCGCCACCCCGCCTGTGGACAGGCTGGCGGTGCGCACCTTCTTCACGCCGTTTGATCCGGTCAGCGTGCGCGAGGCCCTGCTGCGCGAGCATTACCGGGGCGGCCAGAGCTTCTACGTGGTGCCGCGCGTCTCCGATCTGGAGGAGGTGGCGGATTTCCTGCGCGCCCATGTGCCGGAGGTCTCCTTCGCCACCGCCCACGGGCGCATGACGCCCACCGAGCTCGACGAGGTCATGAGCGCCTTCTATGACCGCAAGTTCGATGTCCTTCTGGCCACCACCATCATCGAATCGGGGCTGGACATCCCCTCGGCCAACACCATGATCGTTCACCGCGCGGACATGTTCGGCCTGGCCCAGCTATATCAGTTGCGCGGGCGCGTCGGCCGCTCGCGCACCCGCGCATACTGCCTGCTCACGGTGCCCGCCGGGCGTCTGCTCACGCCCGCGGCGAAGAAGCGCCTGGAGGTATTGCAATCGCTCGATCATCTGGGTGCGGGCTTCACCCTGGCCAGCCACGATCTGGACATTCGCGGCGCGGGCAACCTGCTGGGCGAGGAGCAGTCGGGCCACATAAAGGAAGTGGGTTTCGAGCTGTATCAGCAGATGCTGGAAGAGGCCGTGGCCAGCCTGAAGACCGGCGAAGAGGACGCGGACGCCGGCCAATGGTCGCCCAACATCAATATCGGCGCGGCGGTGCTGATCCCCGAATCCTACGTTTCCGACCTGCAATTGCGCATGGGGCTTTACCGCCGCCTGGCGGGGCTGGAGGACGAGCGCGCCATCGACGAATTCGCCGCCGAACTGCAAGACCGCTTCGGCCCCCTGCCCGAGGAGGTCTCGCACCTGCTGGAGGTGGTGGCCATCAAGACCCTGTGCCGGGCGGCCAATATCGCCACCCTGGACGCCGGGGCGAAGGGCGCGGTCATCGGTTTTCACAATGATGCGTTCCCCAATCCGGCGGCCCTGGTGCCCTGGATCAACGATCAGGGCGCGCGCGCCAAATTGCGCCCGGACATGAAGCTCGTCGTCATGCGCCGCTGGGAGGAGATGCCGGACCGCCTGCGCGGCGTGCGCCAGATCCTGCGCCAGCTCGCCGCCCTGGCGGCGCAGGGCGGGTGAAGGCGGACATGCCCCGCCCCCGTTGCGAAAATGCAACAGGGAGAATGACAATCCTGTCATCCGCGCGGATTTTGCTGATCCTTGTCAAATTCCCGCCGCATCCGCCCGGCAATGGTCTTTCCGCGAGAGGGCAGACCAGCAGGAAAGAGACTTCAAGCGATGAACGACAAGAAAAGAGAATCAAGAGA
>JALUFY010000348.1 GCA_027051995.1 Hyphomicrobiales bacterium | reverse complement strand
GAGCAGCATTCTATGCCTTGTTGCCGGTCGCGGCCTTGCTGCTGCCCCTGAGCTTCGGCAGCGGCACCTTCACAAGCAAGGCGCACGCGGAGGACCTGCCTCCGGCGCCGAAAATCACCAAGGAAGAATTCGAAAAAGCCAAGAAGATCTTCTTCGATCTCTGTGCTGGCTGCCACGGCAAGCTGCGCAAGGGCGCAACGGGCCCGAATCTGGAACCGGCCTTCACCCGCAAGGAGGGCACCGAACGGCTGAAACAGTTCATCACCTATGGTTCGCCGGCGGGCATGCCCAACTGGGGCGAATCGGGCGTGCTGACACCGGAGGAGGTGGACCTGATGGCGCGGTATGTGCAGCAGCCGCCGCCCCCGCCGCCGGAGTTCGGCATGCCGGAGATCATGAAGACCTATCAGCTGATCGTGCCGGTGGAGAAGCGTCCCAAGAAGAAAATGAACGATTATGACCTGGACAACATCTTCTCGGTGACGCTGCGTGACGTCGGCAAGATCGCGCTGATCGACGGCAACACCAAGAAGATCATCACCACGATTCCCACCGGCTTTGCGGTGCACATTTCGCGTCTGTCGGCGTCCGGCCGCTATCTGTACACCATCGGCCGCGATGGCTGGGTGAACCTCATCGACCTGTGGATGAAAGTGCCGAAGACCGTGGCGAAAGTGCGCATCGGTCTGGAGGCGCGTTCGGTGGAGTCCTCCAAGATGAAGGGCTGGGAGGACAAGTATGCCATCGCCGGCGCTTACTGGCCGCCGCAATACGTGGTGATGGACGGCCTGACGCTGAAGCCGCTGCGCATCGTTTCCACCCGCGGCTACACCTATGATACCGGCGAGTTCCATCCCGAGCCGCGCGTGGCCTCGATCGTGGCCTCGCACTACAATCCGGAGTTCGTCGTCAACGTCAAGGAAACCGGTCATGTGCTGATGGTGAACTATTCGCACATGCCGAATCTCGTGGTGACGGACATCCCGGCGGAGCGCTTCCTGCATGACGGCGGCTTCGACAGCACCGGTCGCTACTTCCTGGTGGCGGCGAACGCGCGCAACACCATCGTGGTCATCGACACCAAGGAAGACAAGCTGGTGGCCAAGGTGAAGACCTCGGGTATCAAGCCGCACCCGGGCCGCGGCGCCAACTTCGTGCATCCGAAGTTCGGTCCCGTGTGGGCGACCAGCCACATCGGCTCGGAGCATATCTCCATCATCGGCACCGATCCGAAGGGCCATCCGCAGTATGCCTGGAAGGAAGTGCAGGTGCTGGAGGGGCTCGGTGGCGGCTCGCTGTTCATCAAGACGCACCCGAAGTCCAACCACCTGTATGTTGACGCGCCGCTGAACCCGGACAAGGAGCTCTCCGGCTCGGTGGCCGTGTTCAACATCAACGAGCTGGGCAAGAAGGAGCCCACCTACAAGGTGCTGCCGATCGCCAAGTGGGCCAATCTGGGCAAGGGTCAGCAGCGCGTCGTGCAGGGCGAGTTCAACAAGGACGGCAGCGAAATCTGGTTCTCCGTCTGGAACAAGAAGGACAAGCCCTCCGCGATCGTGGTGGTGGACGACAAGACGCTGAAGCTGAAGACCGTCATCAAGGATCCGGTCATGCGGACGGTGACGGGCAAGTTCAACGTCTACAACACCCGCCACGATATCTACTGATCGACAGGGACAGGTATCCACAACGCGAACTGGAAAGGCCGAAGCCCAATGGCTTCGGCCTTTCTGTCATTCACTCCGGAAATCTCTCTCTGGCTGAGCATGCCAGATCGTTTCTCCATCGCGACAGAGGAACAGTCCCTGTGCTTGCCCCTGCCTTTCAACCCCCTTGCTTTTTTCCAGCGTGTTTCGCAAAACCAACCGGGAAGCGTTCCTTTTTCTCTCCATGATTCCTGACCCGAGGCATCCGTCATGTCTGTGCCTTTCAAAGACATCGCCGGTATTGCGCGGCTGCCGTTTCTGGTGCTCACACCCATTTGTGTCGGCGCGGGCGCGGCGGTGGCCTCCTGGCGCGGTGCGCCCATGGATGCGGGGCTGCTTATCTTTGTGCTCATCGGAGCGCTTGCGGCGCATGTGGCGGTCAATGCGCTGAATGAATATGGCGACTTCAAAAGCGGGCTGGACATGGAGACGCAACGCACGCCCTTTTCCGGCGGCTCCGGCACCCTGCCCGAGCGTCCGGATCTGGCGCCGCTGGCGCTGCGGCTGGGGCTGGGTGCGCTGGTGCTCACCGCGGTTCTCGGGCTTTACTTCCTCTGGCGGCGCGGCCCGGGCATTCTGCTGGCGGGGGTGCCCGGCTTCATTCTGGCCGCCACCTATACGCCGTGGATCCTGCGAAACCGCTGGCTGACGCTGATCGCTTCCGGCGCCGGGTTCGGGGCCATGGTGCTGGGCACGGAGTTCGTGCTCTCCGGATC
>JALUFY010000347.1 GCA_027051995.1 Hyphomicrobiales bacterium | reverse complement strand
TGCGAATCAATAGGGTTGGCTGATTCGCGAAAAGCGGCTTTCAGCCGCTGGAGCCGGCGCTGCCGGGGGCCGCCGGACGAAAAGATCAACCCGAGGGGAACGGGCTTTGTCAAAAGCCGGGCTTGAAGACCTGTTCATCAAGGAGCGCGCGCCGGGAGCGGCCCTCGCCGGACGGCGCTTCGCGCCCGTGATCTCCGAGCGCCTGGCGCGGAGGCTGATCAATGTTCTCGTGGCGCTTTTCCTCATCGGGCTGACCACGGCGCTCATCGTTCATCTGAGCATTCTCCATCATTCCCACGCCCGGGATCAGGCGCGTCAGGCGGCGCTGTATCTCAGGCTGGCGGGGCTGGAGATCTCGCGCGCATCGGCCAGCGCGGAGGGAACGGGCGCGACATGGCGCGCGCCGGTGGCGGATGATCTGAAACGGGCGCTGGGCGAAGAGGCCATTGGCGGCGGGCGGGTCTTCCTGCTGGCCGGGCCGGACGGGCGCATCCGCGCCAGCTGGCCGCAAGGGGCGCTGGCGGGCGCGGGCGCGAAACTGGACGCCATCATTCCCGAAGCCGTCCTCGCCGCCGCGGCGGCGGGGCCGGAAGGCTCCCTCAAGGTGCGCCGCGTCACTCTTGGCGATGGCCAAGGCGCGCTGGCGGCGGCGGTGCGGCTGTCGCCCTGGCCGGGGATGCTGGTGGTGGCGCAGCCGGATGAGGCGGCGATGCGCGGCTGGACGGACAGCGTGTGGAGCATCGCCGGGCTGTTCATCGCCGTGGCGGTCATCCTGATCCTGATGGCCACGGCCTACAACTGGCAGAGCTCCATGACGATCGCCGCCCGCGACACCCTGGCCTCGGCGACGACGCGGCTGGACGCGGCGCTGGACAGGGGGCGCTGCGGCCTGTGGGACTGGGACGTGGCGCGCGGGCGCATCTTCTGGTCGCGGTCGATGTATTCCATGCTGGGACTGGAGCCGGCCGGGGAGTATCTCTCCTATGGCGAGATCGTGCGCCGCCAGCATCCGGCCGATCTGCCCATCGAGCGGCTGGCCGAAACCATGCTGGAGCAAAACAGCACGTCCTTCGATCACGAATTCCGCCTGAAGCACGCGGACGGGCACTGGGTGTGGCTGAGGGCGCGCGGGGCGCTGACGCTCTCCGCCCATGGCGGCGAGCCGCATCTGGTTGGCATCGCCATCGACGTGACCGATCAGAAAAAGGCGGCCCGGCAGTCGCAGGAGGCCGAAACGCGGCTGCGCGACGCCATCGAAACCATTTCGGAATCCTTCGTGCTGTGGGACGCCGAAAGCCGCCTTGTCATGTGCAACTCCAAATACCAGCAGTTCCATTCCCTGCCGCCCTCGGCCTGCATGCCGGGCGCGCCATACGAGGAGGTGATGAAGGCGGCGAAAAAGCCGAAGGTCAACAAGCGCCAGTCCATCCACTGCGACGAGAACGGCGAGGAAGTGGTGGTGGAAGTGCAGCTGGACGACGGCCGCTGGCTGCAGATCAACGAGCGGCGCACGCGCGATCTGGGTTTCGTCTCGGTGGGCACGGACATCACCGAGCTGAAGCGCCAGCAGGAGCAGATGGCGCGCTCCGAACGGGAGCTGAAGGAGACGGTCAGGAAGCTCGAGGAAGCGCGCCACGACGTGGAGCAGCAAAGGCAAAGGCTGGCCGATCTGGCCGACCGCTACATGCGCGAAAAGGAAAAGGCCGAGGCGGCCTACAAGACCAAGTCGGAATTCCTCGCCAACATGAGCCACGAGCTGCGCACGCCGCTCAATCCCATCATCGGCTTCTCGCAGGCCATGCAAAGCGGCGTCTTCGGCCCGCTGCCGGAGAAATACCGCGAATACGCCACGGACATCGAACGCTCGGCCAAGCACATGCTCTCGCTGGTGACGGACATTCTCGACATGTCGAAGATCGAGGCGGGCAAGATGACGCTGGAGAAGACGCGCATCGATCTCGCGCCGGTCATCGAAGAGGCGGTGCGCATCATGGCGGCGGACGCCGAAGGGCGCGGGCTTGTGCTGGAGCGCGCCATATCCGGCCCGCTGCCGGCGATGGCGGATACGGGCAAGATCCGCCAGGTGCTGTTCAACATCCTCTCCAACGCGGTGAAATTCACCGGCGCGGGCGGCCTTGTGCGGCTGGGCGCGGAGCGGCGGGGGAATGACGTCGTCATCACGGTCAGCGATACCGGATGCGGCATCCCGGCGGCGTCTCTCTCCAGGCTGGGCCAGCCCTTCGAGCAGGTGGCCAGCCAGTTCTCCAAGTCGCGTGGCGGCTCCGGCCTGGGCCTCGCCATCTCCCGTTCACTGGTGGAGATGCATGGCGGAACATTGCACATCGCCAGCACCGAAGGCGAAGGCACCACGGTGACCATCACCCTGCCGCTGGAGGGGTAAGGGGCAGAGCCGGGCAGCATCCCCAAATTCGTCG
>JALUFY010000346.1 GCA_027051995.1 Hyphomicrobiales bacterium | reverse complement strand
TCCACGGGCAGGCCGCGCGAGCGCCACTTGACGAACAATTCGAGATTGACGTATTCGTCCGCGCCCTGCTTGTAGGGCTGGGCGCGCACCTGCTTGTTGCAGCCCTTGAAGCGGCGGTGCAGCGAGCCGACCTTCTGCCACTTCAGGCGGTAGGCCGGGAAGGCCCCGCCGCCGCGCGCCTCGGAGATCAGATCGGCGCGGATGTATTGTCCGGAATGATCCACGTGGCAGTGCTTGCAGGCCATGTCGAGCTGACCGCGGCGCTTGTAAAAGAACTCCTTGCCCTTCTCGAAGAAGGGGGCGGCGGGGCCGTCGATCTTGACGTTCATCGGCATGCCGCGCGAGATGTAGCCGAGATAGGTGGCCATCCCCAGCAGCTTGTCCTTGTCCCACTTCCAGGCCTTGGCCTGCATCTGCTCCGTGCGGCAGCGGTTGATGCGCTGCTCCAGATTGATGAGCTTCTTCGTCTTCTTGTCGTATTTCGGATAGACGGGATAGACGCCCTTCATGGACTTCTCCGCCTCGCCGTGGCAGCTCTTGCACGACTTGCCGGCCTTGCCGTCCACCTTGCTCCACAGCTCCTGGCCCTTTTCCACCCAGAGCATGCCGCCGTTGGCGAAGTCGTCATCCTGGATGGCGCGGGTTTCGGGGTTGGAGAAGAGATAGCCGGACTTGCGGCCCTCCACCTCATACTTGCTTTTCGCGCCCGCCATGGCGTCCGTCGCGGAGACAAGGCCGGCGGCGAGCAGAAAACCGGCGGCGATGGCCGCGAGTTTTCCGCCCGCATGGTCCATGTAAATCGTTTTCCTGGACATTTTTCCTCCCGATATTTGTTGTCCGGTATGCGCCCCATGCATCAGCCGACGGTGATGCTGGCCTTTTTCGTCGTCACCTCGCCCTTTTCGTCATGCCAGGCGAATTCGAATTCGCCGGACTTGTCGACGCGGCAGGTGAAGGAGCAATAGGGATTGGCCGACACGCCGGTGTCCCAGTCGGAGGAGAAGAACTCCTCGCCATTGAACTTGGCGGTGAACTTGTCGATGATGTGCTTGGGGATCTTCTTGCCGGTTTTCTTGTCCTTGCGGTTGCCCGATTCCATCTTGTGCTTGATCAGCGTCTTGATGGTGATGACGTCTCCGGCCTTGGCCGTCTTGGGAACCTTCACGCGAGCTTTCGCCATTTTGTCTTTCTCCTGAATCCTGAATTTGTCATGCGCCTCATGCGCCTGGCCTCCAAGGGCCGGGCGCGGGGGATCAGCCGCCGCAGCCGCCGATGGTGACCTTCACCGTGGTCTTGGCGATGTGCCAGCTGCCGTCGGACATTTCCGCCACGGCCCAGACCTCCTGCGTGGTGGCCAGGCGCACGCGGATGGCGGCGGTGGCCTTGCCGGAGCGCGGCGTGAAGTGGAAAACGCACATGCGCGGGCGCGGGTTCTTGGTGGCGATAATGGCGATGGACTTGCAGTTGTCGCCCTCGTTCTGCGGTGTCTCGGCGGTGACCTTGACCGGCACGGTGGCGCCGTTCTCGGCGATTTCGGGCATCTCCAGCTTGACCTTGCCGGGCGCGGGCGTCTTGCCGCCGGTCAGCTTGGCCAGAAAGTCCGCGGCCTCCTGAGGCGTCGCCTGGGCCAGGGAAGAGAGCCCGGCCAGGGCGGCGGCGGAAGCTCCGGCGCCTATGATGAATGTGCGCCGGTCAACGGCTTTCAGCTTCATCTCGTTCATTCAACTTGCTCCTTGCGTTTTGTTGGCTTGCGGCCTGGCCGGCGGGCGGCCAGTGGTTATTTCAGCGTGCGCAGAAAGGCGATCACATCCTCGATTTCCTGCGCGGTGAGGATGGACTTGCCCCTGAACTTCTTCTTCACCCGGAACAGCCCCTTGCTCTTGTAGAAGGCGGGCATGATGGTGTCGGGGTTGACGACCTTGGGATTGGCCAGACGCAGCCGCATTTCGTCGGCGGGCATGTTGGCGGCGATGTCGGACAGCTCCGGGCCGATCTCGCCATGGAACAGGAAGTCCTGCATCTGCTTGATCTTGTGACAGGCCAGGCAATTGCCCTTCTTGCGGTTGGCTACGACCTTGCGGCCATTGGCCGGATCGCCGGGCTTGTCCGTCAGCGGCTTGGGCACCGACACGCCGCCGACCACCACATAGGGCGTGGGGCCGTCCTTCATGACCGTGCCCGCATGGGCCGTGGCGGCGAAGGATGCGGCCAGACCCAGGGCGGCTAATCCTGTGAGCATGCGTTTCTTCATGGGCAAATGTCCCTCCCGAAATATCTGTTTTTCCTGCCCGGGAGGACCGCGCCCAAAAAAGCATTGCCCTCCCGCGACGGGGGACAGTTGTAAGCAAACATAGATATATTTGCAAGCTTGAATGTGAATAAAATTCAATTTTTCTTGCGTTTGGGCTTATTTTTCTTGATTAGATTTTTATTATATAAGAG
>JALUFY010000345.1 GCA_027051995.1 Hyphomicrobiales bacterium | reverse complement strand
CCACCAGCTCCATCCTGAACTTCGTCAGGACGCGGCCGGAAAAGGAGTTCATCATCGCCACGGAGAAGCACATCATCCATCAGATGATCAAGGACGCGCCGGAGAAGACCTTCTACGCCGCGCCCGGGATGGACGGCGACTGCAAGTGCGCCGAATGCCCCTTCATGGCGCTCAACACCATGGAGAAGCTGTGGCTGGCGCTGCGCGACGAAAAGCCGGAGATCATCATCGGCGAGGAGCTGCGCAAGGCCGCGCTCCTGCCCCTGCAAAGGATGCTCGACATCACCGCCAAGGCGGCGGAGAAAAGCGCCGCCTGAAAGCGCGGGCGCATCCCGGCGGACGGGCGGACGATATCGCGGACAGGAAAAGGGCGGCCTCCCGGCGCGGAGAGGCCGCCCTTGTTGCGTTTCGTGACAACCCCTGGCGCTATTTCAGCGTGTTGGCCTCCACCTTCAGCCCCAGCGTTTCGGCAAGGCCGGCGGGGTCGGAGAACAGGGTCATCATGGTGGCGATGCTCATCGGCGCCTTGGCCTTGAAGGAGACGGACAGCGACTTCGGGTCATTAAGGAACGTCCGCAGCTGATCCGAGGCCTGGGCGGCCAGACCGGGCAGGCCGATCTGCATCAGCATGATTTGCGGATAGACCGTCAGATTGGCGATATAGGCTTCGCGGCTCACGCCCTTCTTTTTCGCCATGTAATCGATCAGCCTGCCAGCCAGGGACTGATCGATCCATGAAATGCGCGCGCCGAGAATGGTGATGTCCTTCATGTTCCTGTTGAAGGCGTTGAGGATTTCGGCTTCGGCCATTTTCCTGTCGCCGCCGGATTTCGCCTTGGCCGTTTTCATGCTTTCCAGCAGGGCCATGGGCAGGCCAATACCGGTTATGGTGATCTCGTTCACGCCCGCCTTTTCCATGCCGAAGCGCATGGCGAAATCCATGTGGATGATATCGCGTTCGCCCCATTTCGAGGTGTAGTCCATGCCGCCGGTGAAGACGGCGCTGTCATAGCCGAGCGCCTTCAGTGTGTTCTCGCCGTGAGAGGCCTTGTCCAGAACATCGCCGGGGATGACGAGCTTGCCGAAATCGCCCCTGAAGCGGCCTTCGCCATTGCGTCTGCTGCCCTCCCAGGTGAATTTCAGATCGCGCCAGGAGATGCGGGGGATGTCCCTGGCCTCGATGATGACTTCGCCGATGCGCAGAACGGAGAACAGGCTGCTGCCCGCCATGATCCTTTCATGAGGCGTTTTCGCCGCGCTTTCGGGCAGGAAGGTGACATCCTCCGCCTCGGCCAGCGGAATGGTCACGCGCACCGCCTTGTCCTTTGCTCCGGTGATGGAAAAGCCGCGCATCTCCATCTTGCCAATGTGATACAGGCCGCCGTCATCCACGCGCGGATTGTCGAAGGCCGTGGTCTTTACCGTGACTTGCGGAACATCCGCCACGCCTTCCGGGGGCGGCGGAGTGAATTTCATGCCGTGGATGATGATCCGGCCGCCCGTTTCCTCGATGCTGTCATAGGCTGGCCGGTAGCCGTTCTGCTTTTCGAAGGCGTCGAGCATCTGGCGGACGATCTCCGGCTCACTGCCGGCCGCCATCAGCGCCGGCGGAGCCAGCATCAGCGCCAGCCAGGCCAGCGCGATCATGGACAAACGCGAAATCATGGAGTGTTCCCCCTTTTTTGACATTGCACGAATCGCCGCCCGGCGCGCGGGCAACACATGAGGGCGTATCCTTACCCGCCGCAACCTGAATGCCAAATGAAAAAATGCCCGCCGCGCATATTGAACCGCCGCCTCGAGCTCCTACATATCAGACGGAACAAGGATTATATTCCCTCAAGATGAAGGAGGATACGCAGATGAGATATGTCGTTCCCTTTGGGCGCGCCTATGCCCCTTCGCAGCGTGCTTTCAATCCCTTCGCCCTCATGCAGCGCGAAATGGAGAACATGCTGGAGAGTTTCGCCCGCCTGCCGGAGGCGGCTCCGGAAGTGGCCGAAAATGGTTTCTTCGCGCCCGTCGTCGAGGTCAAGGAGACCGACAAGGGTCTGGCCATCGAGGCCGATCTGCCCGGCGTCGATCCCGATGACGTCTCCGTGGAGCTGACCGACGGCGTGCTCACCATCAAGGCCGAGCGCAAGATGGTCAAGGACGTGGACGAAAAAGGCGAGGGTGATGTCAAGTATCACATCGCCGAGCGCGCCTATGGCACCTTCCTGCGCCGCTTCAACCTGCCCTGGGAGGCCGACGAGGACAAGATCGAGGCCGATTTCGACAAGGGCGTCCTGAAGGTCTTCGTGCCCAGGAAGGTGGAAGAGAAAAAGGCGAAAAAGATCACCGTCAAGGCGAAGAAATAAGCCTTCCCGGCGAGACGCGAGATCAGGGCCCGGCCACGCGCCGGGCCTTTTTTATGCGGGAGCGGGAAGGCCGCCCGCGCCCTCTTGCCTTTTGTCAAGGATGGGGCGAAGTTGCACCGGCATAAAGGCTGCCTTATACCTTGGGCCCAGGACTCATGAATGGCGCGGCGCCAGCTCCTTATGGGCGGCATTTTCGCCGCATATCACCGGCATTTCTTTCTTGCCAATACCACCTGGTATTGGCCGCGAAAGAAACGCGCGGTGCTATTTTGCGAAAATGCCGCTGGCATCCACGCCATTCATGAGTCCTGAGCCTGGTTGTTTGATCAGGATTAATCCGGAGCGGCGAGACATGGCGACAGCACGATCCATCCGCGCCTACAATGGGCCGGTGTTTTTCGAGCGCGGGTTCAGGCCCTTTTTCTTCGCGGCGGGCATATGGGGGGCGCTGGCGCTGCCCTTGTGGATTTTTCTTTTCGCCACCGGCGCTGATCTGCCCGCATACGTCAGCGCGCGCGAGTGGCACATCCATGAAATGCTCTATGGCTATCTGCCCGCCGCCATGACCGGCTTCGTGCTCACCGCCGTGCCCAACTGGACGGGCCGCATGCCGGTCACCGGCGGGCGTCTGGCGGCGCTGTCCGCCCTGTGGCTGGCCGGGCGGCTGGCCTTCCTTTTCTCCGCCGCCGCGCCCGCCCTGGCCGCGGTGGTGGAGGCCGCCTATCTGGTGGCCCTGGCGGCCCTTATCTGGCGCGAGGTGCTGGCCGGCGGCAACAGGCGCAACATTCCCGTCTGCCTTCTGGTCTCCGCGCTGGCGCTGGCCAATGTATTGTTCCATCTCACCCGCCTGACATCGCTGGAGATCATCGATCCGCTGTTTGACGAAAGGCTGGGGCTGTCGGCGGCGGCCATTCTGCTCATGCTCATCGGCGGGCGCGTCACGCCGTCATTCACCCGCAACTGGCTGATGCGCCAGGGGATCATGGACGAAAAGCGCATGCCCGCGCCGATGAACGCCTTTGACAAGGCCTCCGCCCTCATGGCGCTCATCGCGCTGGCCCTGTGGCTGTTTCTGCCGGACTGGAAGCTCACCGCGCTGGCCTTCGCCATCGCCGCCGTGCGCCATTTCATGCGCGTGGCGCGCTGGAAGGGCCACACCACCTGCGCCGAGCCGCTGGTGACCATCCTGCATCTGGGCTATCTGTGGCTTCCCGTCTGGTTTCTGCTCATGGCCATCTCCATCGGCTGGCCGGACGAGCTGGCCTATTCCACCGCCATTCACGCGCTCACCGCCGGGGCCATCGTCACCATGACGCTTGCGGTCATGACGCGCGCCTCGCTGGGCCATTCCGGGCGCAAGCTGACGGCGGACGGGGTGACGAAGGGCATCTACGTGCTGGCCATTACCGGCGCGCTGGCGCGCATCATCGCGCCGCTGTCGCCGATGGGATACATGCCCACGGTGCACATGGCCGGAACGCTCACCGCTTTGGCCTTCGCCCTTTTCGCCTGGCATTACGCGCCCGTCTTCCTCAAGCCGCGCGGCAAACAGGGCTGAGGGGATACAGGGGGGATCAGGTCAGCGGCGTCAGCGCGCCGTCTCCGTCGAGAAAGAAGACCTCCACGTCCACGCACAGGCCGGAGAAATCCTCCGCCCAGGCGCGCGCGGAGGGCTCGTCGCCGCCCAGCACAAGAAAGAGCCTTTCGGCCTCCATGCGCTCCAGCAGCCACAGATGGCCGTTGATGAAGGCCAGCCGCGCGTAAGGAACGCGCCCATTCGGCGGCGCGGTGAAATGCAACGCGAAACCGGCCGCCCCGGCGTCATCCGAGGCCAGCACGAAGACATTGGCCGCGCCCCTGGCCGGGGTGGCGGAAAAGGCCACCCCCTCGCGCGCCTCCAGTTGCGCGCAGGTTCCGGCGGCGAAGCGGGCCAGACCGTTTCCATCCCCCTCCGGCGCGCCGCCGCCGTTTCCGCCCGCCCGGGCGGCGGGCCGCGCCTGCCTGTTCCAGGTGAACGTCCATGCGCGCCCCTTGCGCGCCCCGCGCACCATGCCGCCTTCCATCAGCGATCTGGTGATCTGGTAGATCTGCGGCTGCGAAACCCCGGTGCGCCGCGCGATCTGCGCGCTGGTGACGGCGGCGGGATATTTCAGCCGGATAAACTCCAGCACCTTCTTCCTGTTTTCCCCACGCATGACCAAGCCTCCCCAAAGCGCCATGAATTTCCGGGAAGGTATCCTTATGGAAAGACCGCCGCAAGGGAAAATTTCTTGCGCGGCCGGAATGAAAAATTCCTTTTCACGAAGACATCCGGGCGGAGAGGTGCTTCTCCGCCCGGCCTGTTTCCACCCAGTGATTCCGGCGGGGCTTACGAGCAGCCGGAGGTGGCGCCGCAGGTGTCGCACTTCATGCAGGTGCCGTTGCGCACCATGGTGAAGTTGCCGCACTCGCCGCAGGCTTCGCCCTCGTAGCCCTTCATGCGCGCCTCCATCATCCGCGTGGCCTCGACCGTGGCCTGCGTCTTGCGCACGTCTTCGGCCCTGGGCGAAGGCTCCGTGATGACGGCCGCGCCGGTCTCGGAAAAGCCGGTGGTCACGGCGGCCTGCGCCTGGGCGGAGGTTTCGGCCTGCGCCTGGATGGCGCGCGCCTCGGCGTGGCCCTGCATGATGATCACGTTGTCCAGCTCCATGCGCCGCATGTAGCCGGTGGAGACCACCTTGCTGGCCGGCAGGGTCTCCGGCGCGCGGGTCTTGCCGTTTTCTTGCGGAGCCTTGCCTTCATCCGCGCCGGAGCCCATGGCGTCGAAGCCGATGTCGGCGGGATCCACATGGGCCAGTTCGGTGCGCCCCAGATAGGAAATGGCCAGCTCGCGGAAGATGTAGTCCAGAATGGAGGTGGCCTGCTTGATGGTGTCGTTGCCCTGCACGATGCCCGCCGGCTCGAAGCGGGTGAAGGTGAAGGCCTCCACGTATTCCTCCAGCGGCACGCCGTATTGCAGGCCCAGCGAGATGGCGATGGCGAAATTGTTCATCATCGCCCGGAAAGCCGCGCCCTCCTTGTGCATGTCGATGAAGATTTCGCCCAGCTGGCCGTCGTCGTATTCGCCGGTGCGCAGATAGACCTTGTGGCCGCCGACGATGGCCTTCTGCGTATAGCCCTTGCGGCGGCTGGGCAGCTTCTCGCGCTTGTGGACATTGCGCTCGACGATATGCTCGACGACCTTCTCCACCACCTTCTCGACGCGCCGCGTGGCGGGCTGCTCCCTGGCCACCATTTCGGCGAAGTCCTCGGCCGTCTCCTCGTCGTCCTCGTCCTCCAGCACCTGCGCGGTCAGCGGCTGGGAGAGCTTGGAGCCGTCGCGATAAAGGGCGTTGGCCTTCAGCCCCAGCTTCCAGGACAGCTCGTAGGCGTTCAGGCAATCCTCCACGGTGGCCTCGTTGGGCATGTTGACGGTCTTGGAGATGGCCCCGGAGATGAAGGGCTGGGCCGCCGCCATCATGCGGATGTGGCTCTCGGCGGACAGGAAGCGCTTGCCGATGCGCCCGCAGACGTTGGCGCAATCGAATACCGGCAGGTGCTCTTCCCGAAGGTGCGGCGCGCCCTCCAGCGTCATGGCCCCGCAGACGTAGGTGTTGGCCGCCTCCACATCGTCACGCGAGAAGCCCGCGTGGGCGAGAATGTCGAAGGTCATGTCGTTGAGCTGCTCATCGCTCATCTTCAGCACATCGCGGCAGAAATCATCGCCCAGGGTGAAGCGGTTGAAGACGAACTTGATGTCGAAGGCGCTGGCCAGGGCCTCCTCCACCGCCTTGATCTGCGCCTCGCCAAAGCCCTTGGCCTTCAGCGTCTCGTGATTGACGCCGGGCGCGCCCTTCAGCGTGCCGTGGCCGACGGCGTAGGTGATGATGTCCTCGATTTGCGCGCCGCCGTAGCCCAGTTTCTTCAGGGCGGCGGGCACGGCGCGGTTGATGATCTTGAAGTAGCCGCCGCCGGCCAGCTTCTTGAACTTCACCAGCGCGTAGTCCGGCTCGATGCCCGTGGTGTCGCAGTCCATGACCAGGCCGATGGTGCCGGTGGGCGCGATGACCGAGACCTGGGCGTTGCGGTAGCCGTGCGCCCCGCCCAGCTTCAGGGCCTCGTCCCAGGCCGCCTTCGCCCGCCGCGAGAGCTCCGCGTCCGGGCAGCTGGCGTGATCCAGCGGCACCGGCGGCACGGAAAGCTTCTCAAAGCCCTCCGCCTCGCCGTATGCGGCGCGGCGGTGATTGCGAATGACGCGCAGCATGTCCGCGGCGTTCTTTTCGTAACCGGGGAAGGGCCCCTGCTCGCGCGCCATATGCGCCGAGGTGGCGTAGGAAACGCCGGTCATGACCGCCGAGATGGCCCCGCACAGGGCGCGGCCCTCGTCCGAATCGTAGGGCAGGCCCATGGTCATAAGCAGGCCGCCGATGTTGGCGAAGCCCAGCCCGAGGGTGCGGTAATCATGGGACAGCCTGGCAATGCGCCGCGAGGGGAACTGCGCCATGAGCACGGAGATTTCCAGCACGATTGTCCACAGGCGCACCGCATGCTCGAAGCTGTCCACGTCGAAGCGGCCGTTTTCGCCGTCATGGAAGGCGAGAAGGTTCAGCGAGGCCAGATTGCACGCCGTGTCATCCAGGAACATGTATTCCGAACACGGGTTGGAGCCGCGGATGGGGCCGGATTTCGGGCAGGTGTGCCAGTCGTTGATGGTGGTGTGGAACTGAACGCCCGGATCGGCCGACTGCCAGGCCGCCTGGCCGATTTTCTCCCACAGGGCGCGCGCCGGGATGGTTTTGGCGATCTCGCCGTCGGTGCGGCGGATCAGGTTCCATTCGCCGTCCGTCTCCACAGCGCGCAGGAAGTCATCGGTTACCCGCACCGAGTTGTTGGAGTTCTGCCCTGCCACCGTGCGGTAGGCCTCGCCGTCCCAGTCGGTGTCGTAGGTATCGAATTCGATTTCCTCGTAGCCCTGGCGGGCGAACTGGATGACGCGGCGGATATAGTTGTCCGGCACATGATCCTTGCGCGCGGCGCGGATGGCGCGCTTCAATGCCGGATTGCGCTTCGGATCGAAGCAGTCCTCGCCCGGCCCCTCGCAATTGACGCAGGCCTTCATGATGGCGGTCAGATGCCTGCGGACGATCTTCGAGCCGGTGACCAGGGCGGCCACCTTCTGCTCTTCCCGGGCCTTCCAGTCCACATAGGCCTCGATGTCGGGATGATCGACATCGACGATGACCATCTTGGCGGCGCGGCGCGTCGTGCCGCCGGACTTGATGGCCCCGGCCGCGCGATCGCCGATCTTCAGGAAGCTGAGCAGGCCAGAGGACTTGCCGCCGCCCGACAGCGGCTCGTTCTCGCCGCGCAGGGAGGAGAAGTTGGTGCCGGTGCCCGAGCCGTATTTGAACAATCTCGCCTCGCGCACCCACAGATCCATGATGCCGCCTTCGTTGACCAGATCGTCGTTGATCGACTGGATGAAGCAGGCGTGCGGCTGCGGATGCTCGTAGGCGGATTTGGACTTGACCAGCCGGCCGGTCTCGAAATCCACGTAGGAATGGCCCTGGCCGGGGCCGTCGATGCCATAGGCCCAGTGCAGGCCGGTGTTGAACCACTGCGGCGAATTGGGCGCGGCCATCTGCATGACCAGCATGTGGCGCATTTCGTCATAAAAGGCGCGCGCGTCCTCTTCCGAATCGAAATAGCCGCCCTTCCAGCCCCAGTAGGTCCAGGTGCCCGCCAGACGGTCATAGACCTGTTTGGCCGATGTCTCGTGCGTATAACGCTCATCCTCGGGCAGCTCCGCCAGGGCCTCCTCGTCGGCCTCGGAGCGCCACAGCCAGGAGGGCACGCCCTCTTCCTCCACCCGTTTCAGGCGCGCGGGCACGCCGGCCTTGCGGAAATACTTCTGCGCCAGGATGTCCGAGGCGACCTGGGAGAAATGCTCCGGCGTCTCGACGTTTTCCAGCTGGAACACCAGGGATCCGTCGGGATTGCGGATTTCGCTCGTCGTGTGGCGAAAGCCGACGCCTTCGTAAACATCCTTGCCCGCTGTGGTGAAATGGCGTGTGATTTTCATTCTTCCTGCTGCCCCTGATGATGTGCGTGTTCCAGCGTGCCGCCGGTCCGCCGCGAGGTTTTCCGTTTCCCGCATGACGCGGCGCCTTCAAGCGTTGCCTCTCCAGCCCGGTCTTGCGCGTGCGATGCGATTTGACTCAAAAACCCACCCGCCGTGGCCGCGAAAACCGCCGCCATGGCGCAAAAAACTCCTGCGGCGGAAAGCCCGCCCGCTGTCTGATGTCTCCGTGTCCGGAAGACTCCGGATTGTCTGTTTGTTATTGTGCCGTCCGGCTTCGGATGTTGCCTTTCGCCCCCGCCGTCTGACAAGTGGGATTAAAATATATTTTAGCCAAATCGTCAACAGCTGGTAT
>JALUFY010000344.1 GCA_027051995.1 Hyphomicrobiales bacterium | reverse complement strand
TCGGCGATGTGCTGACCATCGCGCACCAGCGAAGAGGCGCGCGTCAGCTTGCGCCCGTTCAGCCGCACCCGGCCTTTCGTCACCAGACCGGCGGCCTCGGCCCGCGTCTTGCGGATGCGCGCGCACCACAGCCACTTGTCGATGCGCTGGCTCTCCGGCGCGGCCTCCGCTTCGGGCGCTCGTCTTTCCCGGCGTTTCCTGCTCAGGATTTCTTCTCCATGCCGTCCTTGAGTTTCTTCAGCACGGCGAAGGGCGAATCGGGATCCGCCGCCTTCTCCTTGCGCGGCGCGAAGGCGCGCCTGCCCTTGCCGCCCCCGGCGGGTTTGCCCTTGCGCGGCTTGCCGCCCCGGCCCGCGTCGCGTGATCCCTTGCCAGCCTTGCCGCCAGGCCTGCCGCCGCCCTGACGGCGCGCCCGGAAGGGCCCGGCCCCGCGCGGCCACCAGACCTCGATGAACTCAGGCTCCGCCGGCACATTATCATCATCATCCGCGCGCGCGTTTTCCGCCTCGTCATCTCCAGCTGCGCGCGGCCGCTCCCCGTCAGGTTTCGCCTGTCCGTCTTCCACCCCGGCCTTGTCTTCGCTTTTTTCTTCCGGCTGCTTGCCGGAATCATCCGGCGCCTCCGCATCCGTGGCGGCATCGGGCGCGCCATCCTTTTCCTTGGATTCTCCGGGTTTTTCGCCTTCCCTTGGCTTTTCCGCCGCTCCGGCGGTTGACGCCACCGCCGCCGGTTTTGGCGGGGCCTTGCGCTTTTCCGCCCTGTAGCCCAGGGCCTTGAGCACTTCGGAGAAGTCCTCGCCCGAGCAGCCGACAAGCGACATCATGTCGGGCACGACGGTGAAGCCGCCGCCTTCCATCGAGCCATCCGGGCGCGCCTCGCCCTCGAAGCGCGGCTTCCAGAACACCCGCTCGCGGATCATGTCGCCCAGCCGCTCCAGCATGTCCACGCGCACCGCGCGGCCACCGCAATCCTTGTAGCCGCACACCAGATACAGCCCCTCCGGCCAGCTCCTGTCCACCGCGACGGAAGTCAGCCCCTGGCCGGGCGGCTCCGGAAGTTCGGCCGCCTTCAGCCTGCCTGCGGCCTGCTCGCGCAGCCCCCACAGCAGCACCCGCAGCTGCGCCGGGGCGGGCTTCAGCAGGGCGGGAATGAAGATGTGAAAGGCCCCGAAGCGCACCCCGTGCCGCCGCAGCAGGCCGCGCTGCGTCTGATCCAGGGCGCGCACGTCCTCCGCCACGTCCTGGCGCGCGATGACGCCCAGCGCCTCTATCAGCCGGAAGGCCAGCCCGCGCGTCAGCCCCGTCAGCTCCTCGTCGTCGCGCAGCTTGATCAGCGGTTCCAGCAGGCTCCCGACATGCCGCGAGACGAATTTCCGCAGCCGGAACAGCACCGCCTCGCGATCCGGCCCCTCCAGCTCCTCTCCGGCGATCAGCTCCACGTCCGGCTTGAGCACATCCGCCCCCGGCGCCAGCCGCCCCACGGCCGCGCCATGCCAGATGACCTCGCCGCGCCCGGTGAGCGCGAAATCGGTATCCGGCGCGGCCACCGCCGATTGCGCCCGGTTGGCCAGCTCCCTGGCCACGGCCTTGCGCGCCGCCGCCGCCCAGGCCTTTTCGTGCGCCCCGGAGCCCTTTTCGCCATCGGCGATGAAGCGGAAGCCCTCCACCCTGCCGACATAATCATCTTCCACGCGCACCGCGCCGTCGTCGTCAACGCTCGACATCAAATCTTCCTTTTCCCGAAGCCGTCTCAGCAACACAGAGGTTTTCCTGTCGATGAAGCGCCGCGTCAAGCGTTCATGCAGCGCATCGGACAGTTTGTCCTCGATTTCGCGTGTTTTCCCCCGCCAGTATTCCGCATCCTTCAGCCACCCTGACCGGTTGGCGGCGAATGTCCATGTTCTCACATGGGCGATGCGGTTTGACAAGGCGTCCATGTCCCCCTCATAGCGGGCGCAGCGCCGCACCTGCCTGGCCATCCAGTCCTCGTCTATCACCCCGGCGGGGCCGCGCAGAAACCTGAAAATCCGCCCCACCAGGGCGGCGTGCTCCGCCCCGGTGATATTGCGGTAATCCGGCACCTGGCAGGCCTCCCACAGCAGCGCCACGGCAGCGCGCCCGTCCGCCAGCGAGAGAATTTCGTCATCGCGCGAGAGCATCTCCAGCGCCGCCAGATCGGCCGCCATGCGCGCCCGCGTCAGCCCCTCGCGGTTCGGCAGCGCCCGCAGCGAGGCGATCAGCCGCTCCACGGAGGCGAAGGAGAGATTGCGGTTGCGCCACTGGATCACCTTGACCGGCGCGAAGTGATGCGCCTCCAGCGCCTCCACCACGTCCGCCTCCAGCGGCCTTGCGCGCGCGGTGACGCCGAAGGTGCCGTCATTGAGGTGCCGCCCGGCGCGCCCGGCGATCTGGCCCATCTCGGCGCTGCTCAGATCGCGGAAATGAAAGCCGTCGAACTTGCGCGTGGCGGCGAAGGCGACGTGATCCACGTCCATGTTGAGCCCCATGCCGATGGCGTCCGTGGCCACCAGATAATCCACCTCGCCGGACTGATACAGGGCCACCTGGGCGTTGCGCGTGCGCGGCGAGAGCGCCCCCATGACCACCGCCGCGCCGCCCTTCTGGCGGCGGATCAGCTCCGCCGTCGCATAGACCATGGCGGCGGAAAAGGCGACGATGGCCGAGCGCGCGGGCAGCCGCGTGAGCTTCTTCGATCCGGCGTATGTCAGCCTGGACAATCTGGGCCGCTGGCGGAACTCCACGTCTCCCAGCAGCTTGTGCAGCAGCGGGCGCATGGTGTCCGCGCCCAGAAGCCAGGTCTCCGAGCGCCCCCGCGCATGCAGGATGCGGTCGGTGAAGACATGCCCGCGCTCGAAATCCGCCGCCAGCTGCACCTCGTCGATGGCCAGGAAATCCGCCGCCACGCCGCGCGGCATGGCCTCCACGGTGCACACCCAGTAGCGCGGCCGCTCCGGCACGATGCGCTCCTCGCCCGTCACCAGCGCCACGGCCCCGGCCCCCGCGCGGGCGGCCACGCGGTCATAGACCTCGCGCGCCAGAAGGCGCAGCGGCAGGCCGATCATGCCGGTGGGAAAGCTCAGCATGCGTTCCACCGCCATGTGGGTCTTGCCGGTGTTCGTCGGCCCCAGCATGGCGACGGGACGGCCATATCTGTTTATCAATGACATCAGAGCGATCACGGCCCGCGCGGAAAAACAGCAAAGAACTCGCGGCAAGCCATGCCGGATGCCCGCCCATGTCGTCAATATTGTGGCGGCGCTTTCTCTCCCTCGTCCGCGCCCGCGCCGCGCCGCCCCGCGTCTCATGGCGGCACGGCCCGTTAACCTTCCGAACCAAGGTGGAACGGATCATGCCCGAATCACCGACCAGCGCCATTTCCCCGTTTTGTTCACCCTTCCCGGGGCCGGAAAACAACCTGCGGCGGCAAGCGCCGGATGAAGAACCTTCGCGCGTCACAACCACAAGCGCGCACCGGCGGCGCGAAAAGGTTAACGCCGCCGCCCGGACATGAGCGAAATCGTTAACGATCTCCATACCGGCGCGCCCCCCGGAGCCGCCCGGGACGTTAACGAATGAAGAAAAGCGGAACGGATCATGTCCGAATCGCCAAGACATGGATGTTCACCGTTTTCCCCAACAACATCTTGTGGCTTCCGGCAAGCCGGATACAAGACCGCGCCATGCCCGGAGCGCGGGAAGGCCACATCCGTTAACCTTTCGCTCCGCAATGGAACACCTGCTTTTTTCAACTCCGGGTTTCATGTTTTTTTACGTTTGAGAGGTTTAATGCGCATTGGAGCAAGCCGTGCGCCGGGGGGCTGGCGAAGCGCCACACTGCATCAGGGGTGATCATCGAGATCACGTCCCTTCCAAGTCTGTTCGCGTATCAGTGGAGTTTCATGAAGTGCACGACAATTCCCTCGCCAAGGAATGCAAGGATGGCTTCATCCCCCGCGCCATCAAGGCCGTGGGGGAAGCCGTTTATCACTGGGACATCGCCACCGACACCCTGACCTGGAGCTCCAACGCCGCCAGTGTTCTGGGCGTCAACGACGAGGAAAAGCTCAGGACGGGCCGCGCCTTCGCCAGCCTGCTGGACCGCGAAAACATCACCAGCCGCTATGATACGGTCATGCGCTCCTCCAAGGTGGACGCCGGCGAGGGCGTGCCCTTCAGCATCGAATACATGATCCGCCCCTGGGGCCAGGACCGTGACGAAAAGGCCTGGGTGGAGGACGCCGGGCGCTGGTTCGCCCATGACGGCGAGCGCCCGCGCGAGGTCTTCGGCATCATCCGGCGCATCGACGAACGCTACAAGAACGACCAGAAGCTCCATTATCAGGGCAGCTACGATCCCCTCACCGGCCTGATGAACCGCGCCAGCATGGGCGAGGCGCTGGACGAGGCCATCCTGGCTTCGGAGATGCGCAACACCAGCTGCGCCTTCATGATCGCTTCGGTGGACAACATTTCCGTCATCGCCGACGCCTACGGCTACGACATCGCCGAGGAGGTCATCACCAAGGTGGGCAAGCGCCTCAAGCGCGTCGCCCGCGCCGGAGACGCCGTGGCCCGCTACAGCGAATCCAAGTTCGGCCTCATCCTGCACGACTGCCGCGAGGAAGATCTGGAAATCGCCGCCGAGCGCTTCCTTTCGGTGGCCAACGAGCATGTCATCGAGACCACCGGCGGCCCCGTCTGGGCCATGCTCTCCGTCGGCGCGGCCATCCTGCCGCTGCACGCCCACGAGCATAACGCCGCCATCGCCTGCGCCGAAGAGGCCCTGGGCGAGGCCATGCGCATGCCCATGAGCGCGTCGGTCATCTACAAGCCCGCCCCCGACCGCATCTCCCAGCGCACCATCAACGCCCGCTGCGCCGCCGAGATCGTCGATTCGCTCAAGCAGGACCGTTTCACCCTGGCCTTCCAGCCCATCGTGGACGCCCAGAGCGGCGAGCCGGTCATGCATGAATCCCTGTTGCGCATGCAGGACAACTCCGGCGACATCATCGCCGCCGCCCATCTCATCCCCATCGCCGAGAAACTGGGCCTCATCCGCCTCATCGATCTCAATGTCATGGAGCTGGTGGTGGAGACCCTGCGCAACAACGAAGACGCCTATCTGACAATGAACGTCTCCGGCGTCACCGCCGCCGATCCCGGCTGGTTCGACCGCCTGATCCGCCTTCTGGCCGACAATCCGCAGGTCACCTCGCGGCTGGTGGTGGAGATCACCGAAACCGTGGTGCTCAATGAGCTGGACGAGACCATGCGCTTCATCGCCGGGCTGCGCGCCATGGGCTGCAAGGTGGCCATCGACGATTTCGGCTCCGGCTACACCTCCTACCGCAACCTGAAAATGCTCGACGTCGATCTCATCAAGCTCGACGGCGTGTTCTGCGACAAGCTGGCCGAAAATCCCGACAATCAGTATTTCGTCCGCTCCATCGCCGATCTGGCCAACAATCTCGATCTGAAGATCATCGCCGAATGGGTGCAGACGGAGGAAGACGCCGCCATGCTGCGCGAATGGGGCGTGCATTACTTCCAGGGCCATCTCTTTGGCGCCGCGCGCATCGATCATCCCTGGCCATCGCCCAAGCTGGCCTCCCGGCAGGGCTTCAACAACGCCACGGACAAGACCGGCGAAGAGGCCCCAGCCCCAGGCGGAGACACCGGCCAATCGCGCCGCTCACGGGATGTTCCGCCGCTCGTGACGCCCGTGCTTTCCGCCGCGCCGGAAACGCCGCACGCGGATCAGCCGCAAGCCGCCGGAGTCTCGAAAGAAAAAGAAAAGGCCATGCCGGAGACGGACGCGACCGGGACGGACATGCAACAGGGCATGGACGCGTCCGCCCCCGCGGAATCTTCCGCCGGTGCGGCGCAATCCTCCCTGGAGAGCATCATGAGCCAGCTGGACAGGGAAATGGCGGATCTCAAGGCCGTCCTGGACAGCATGCACAAGCCACACACCGCCGCCAGCGGGAAAACCCCGGTCAGCCAAGCGGGCTGATCCGGCACGAATGCCCCCGCGCCGGGGGCGTATTTTTTGCATTGCAACGGCTCCCTGAATCGGTTCTATACTCCTGCCTGGTCATCATTGCGGACAGGAGCCCGAGCCATGTCTTCCGATCCCGTCGTCATCGTCTCCGCCGCCCGCACGCCGGTCGGCTCCTTCAACGGCGCGCTCGCCGCCCTGCCGGCGCACAAGCTGGGCGCCGCCGCCCTGCGCGCCGCCATCCGCCGCGCGGGCCTTGAGCCGGGCGACATCGATGAAGTCATCATGGGCCAGATCCTCACCGCCGCCCAGGGCCAGAACCCGGCCCGCCAAGCCGCAATGGCCGCCGGCGTGCCCGAAGAATCGCCTGCCTGGGGTCTCAACCAGCTGTGCGGATCGGGCCTGCGCGCCGTGGCGCTCGGCATGCAGCAGATCGCGGCGGGGGATGCGGACATCATCGCCTGCGGCGGCATGGAATCCATGTCCCGCTCGGTGCATGCCCAGCACCTGCGCGACGGCGTGCGCCTTGGCGAGACCCGCCTTGTGGACACCATGCTCACCGATGGACTGTGGGATGTCTTCAACGACTATCACATGGGCGTCACGGCCGAGAACATCGCCGAGCAATGGGGCATCACCCGCGAGGAGCAGGACGCCTTCGCCGCCCGCTCGCAGAACAGGGCGGAAGCCGCCCGCCGCGAGGGGCGCTTCAGGGATGAAATCACACCGGTGACGGTCAGAACGCGCAAGGGCGAGACGGTCGTCGAGGAGGATGAATATATCCGCGAAGGCGTCACGCCGGAGAGCCTGGCGGCCCTGCGCCCGGCCTTCAAGCGGGGCGGCACGGTGACGGCTGGCAACGCCTCGGGCATCAACGACGGCGCGGCCTGCGTGGTGCTCATGCGCCAATCGGCAGCGCGAAGGCGCGGCCTTGAGCCGCTCGCCCGCATCGTCTCCTGGGCCCATGCCGGCGTCGATCCGGCCATCATGGGCACCGGCCCCATCCCGGCCTCGAATAAGGCGCTGCAAAAGGCCGGCTGGCGCACCGGTGATCTGGATCTCATCGAAGCCAACGAAGCCTTCGCCGCCCAGGCCATCTGCGTCAACCGCGAAATGGGCTGGGATGTGGACAAGGTCAACGTCAACGGCGGGGCCATCGCCATCGGCCATCCCGTCGGCGCGTCCGGCGCGCGCATCCTCACCACGCTGCTTTACGCCATGAAGGCGCGCAAGGCGCGAAAGGGCCTTGCCACCCTGTGCATCGGCGGCGGCATGGGCGTGGCCATGTGCGTGGAGCGCGATTGACGCATCACGACAAAGGGCGCCCGTCCCGCCGCGCGCCTCAGGCCTTGAAGTTGTCCTTCATCTGCCGCAGCTCGCCGAAGACCCGCCAGTTCTCCAGCGCATGCAGGCCCAGGGACTTGCGGATTTCCTCGCTTTCGGGGCGCAGGAACGGGTTCGTGGCCTTCTCCTCCGCCATGGTCACCGGCAGGGTTGGTTCGCCTTTCTCCCGCAGCTTGCGCACCTCTTCGGCGCGCTTTTGCAGGGCCGCGTTGCCCGGCTCCACCGACAGCGCGAAGGCGGCGTTGGACAGCGTGTATTCATGCCCGCAATACATCCGCGTATCCTCCGGCAGATGCCGCAGCAGATCGAGCGAATGCCACATCTGCTCGGCGCCGCCCTCGAACATGCGCCCGCATCCCAGCGAAAACAGCGTATCCCCGGCGAAAAGGATGTTTTCGCCGCAGATGAAATAGGCCAGCGATCCCAGCGTGTGCCCCGGCACGGCGATCACATCGATCCTGTGCGCCCCCAGGCTGACGCCATCGCCATCGCGCAGGGCCGCGTCCAGCCCGGGAATCCGGTTCTTGTCATGGGCCGGGCCATGAACCTTCGCGCCGTAAAGCTCCTTCAGCTCCGCATTGCCCTCCACGTGGTCATGATGATGATGGGTGTTGAGGATATGCGTCAGCCGCCAGCCTTCCGCCTCGAGCGCCTCGCGGATGGGCGCGGCTTGCGGCGTGTCCACAACGAGGGTCTCGCCGCTTTCCGGATCGTGAACGATCACGGCGTAATTGTCTTCGTGGCACAGCACCTGCCTGATCTGCAATGCGGACATCTTGTCCTCCTTTTCGCGTTATCGCGCGCAACCCGGTTTCCCATGCTATACATGGCCCTGAAGCAGGATCGCATAAACCCCCGAAGGAAGATTTTTCAGCGCATGGACGTTGTTGATCTGCGAAAATTCTACACCACGCCGCTGGGTGATGCGGCGCGCGAGCTGATCGCCCGGCATTTGCGCCAGCTGGAGCGCCCGCCCCGCGACGCGCGCGTTCTCGGCCTTGGCTTCGCCGCCCCCTGGCTGGACGGCTACCGCCGCCACGCGCGCGAGGTCTTCTCCTTCATGCCCGCCCATCAGGGCATCATCCACTGGCCGGAGAAGGGGCCTTCGGCCTCCGCCCTGGTGGATGAAACGGCTCTGCCGCTGGGCGATGGCTCCATTGATTACGCCCTTGTCGCCCACGGGCTGGAGCTGACCCAGAACCGCCCGGCCATGCTCGCGGAGTTGTGGCGCGTTCTGGCCCCACAAGGGCACGCCGTCTTCATCGTGCCCAACCGCCGGGGCATGTGGGCGCGCATGGACACCACGCCCTTCGGCCACGGCCGGCCCTTTTCGCGCCGCCAGCTGGAAAAGCGCCTCGCCGAGGCCATGTTCAAGCCCGTGCGCTATCAGCCCGCGCTCTTTGTGCCGCCGGTGCAGAAATCCTTCTTTTTGCGCTCGGCAGGGCCTGGGA